>NZ_JAUBPO010000072.1:16771-34683 GCF_036700785.1 Microcoleus sp. S28C3
CCGTTCGAGTCAAAATACAACACCGTTTCGTTCGAGGCATTCGTAAATGCGAAGAAACCAGCCGTTGTAGAATTGCCTACGGCTTTAGTTTGTGCAGCTTCCAAAGAGGCATAACTGCCGCCGGTGAAAATCACTAACTCTTTGCCAGTAATGTCCGGAGAAACCCCGCTAACACCGTCAAAGTTAGTCGTCGTCAAATTACCGAAAGCGCTCGCGCTAAACTCGAATTTGTCTACCCCAACAGTAAAGTCGGAAATTTTATCGCCGCCTTCTTTAGTTGTCCTGTAAACAAACAGATCCGCACCACTGCCGCCGCTTATGACATCCAAACCGAGGCCGCCGGTGATGGTATCGTTGCCGTCGCCGCCTTTGAGGGTATCGTTATAATTGCTGCCGACAATCTTGTCATCGCCTGCTAAACCATCGAAATTAACAGCAGCCGGATAAGTGCCGAAATCCACATTGTCAGGGCCAGCAGTACCGACAGGAATATTTAGTGGCGTGCCGGTGAAGACAAAGTTACTGACTTGCAGGCGAATGTTCACCGAGAAACTGGTGACAATTTCAAAGCGCGCCCCAATAGCAAATACCAGGACGGAACGGCCGGTAGTGGCATCTGTAAACTGACAGAAAGTAGGCGCGTCTGGGTTGCCACCCAAAGCTGCAAACCGCGCTTGCAAAGACGCGATGCTGGTAACAGTGATATCCGCGGTGAAGTCGAGCAAATTAGCGCTGCCGATCGACCCAACAGTAGAACTAGCAGTAATCTCCAGTCGAGTCAAGCTAGCAACGGTGAGATTACCAAAAGCTGCGGTAGAAAGCTCTAAAAGATCGTCATCGACATTAAAGTCAATAATTAAGTCAGCTTCTGCAACTGTTTGAATCTCTTGGCGGGAAGTGCGGTAAATAAAGCGATCCTTTCCACCACCCCCACTTATAGTATTGGTTCCTAGGCCGCCTTCGATAGCGTCATCGCCATCATTTCCAGTTAATGTGTCATTCCCAGCACCGCCTATTACTGTGTCATCGCCGATGCCAGCTTCGATATTGTCATCGTCATCGCCGCCGTCGATATCGTCAGCGCCATCGCCGGCTTTAACTTTGTCTTTGCCTTTGCCTGCTTTTATTTTGTTTTTGCCTTTACCGACTACGATATCGTCGTCGTCATCGCCACTGTCGATATCGTTATCGCCATCGCCTGCTTTAATTTTGTCCTTGCCTTTGCCGCCGATGATTTTGTCCTTGCCTTTGCCGGCTGTAATATCATCGTCACCATCGCCGCCTTCGATGTCGTTATCCAGCGTCGCCGAACCGACAATAACTTGAGCTTCTGTATTGCCAGCAAACTTAAAGACATTTTGCTCGATTTTCAAGCTAAAACGCTGGCCGGTGACAACGTTTTTGCCGTTGCTAACTTCAAAGCCAAAACTAGCGGCACCGATAAAACCGGATGCCGCTTTGAAAGTTAACAAGCCTGCATTAATGTCTGCTTGAGTGAAGGTAACACCGACTTGTGTTACCGCGACTCCCTTAAAGAATAGTTGACCGGTTGTAGTAGCGGGCAGCTCAGTTAGCTTGAAGACTATGTTGCTAGGACCTTGCTGGGCATCGACAAAACTCAACAACTCAGAAGTAATAGTTTGCTCGCTGCCGCTGGAACCAGCAGTCAAGCTATTATTATTTCCCACTCGCGGAGGATTAAAAATCGGGTTCGGAGTTGGAGTTGGAGTTGGAGTTGGAGTTGGAGTTGAACCGGTAACTCCTAAAAAGTCGCCAGCATCGATAAGCGTTGCGTTGACATTCAACAATAGCGTCAGCGCGAAGTTATTGACCCGAATTTCGGTATTGCCACCGACTTGTATAAAGGTCAAGCTGCTAAAGTTCAAATCACCAAACAGCAGAAACTTATCCTCGTTGTCTGCGAAGTCAGTGATGACTGCACTTGCCCCAGAGGTACTGTTACTCACGACATAAACGTCAGATCCAGCACCGCCGACACAGGTATGGTTGCCAGTACCGCCCATCAGCGTATCGTTGCCGTCGCCGCCCATCAGGGTATCGTCGCCGTCGCCGCCGCCGCTAACGCTGTCGTCGCCGCCGCCGCCGTCTGCCATGTCATTGCCGTCGCCCGTAACGAGGGTATCGGTGCCCGCACCGCCCATCACGGTATCGTCACCGTCACCGCCGATCACGCTATCGTCGCCGTCGTCACCGCTGCAAACGTCGCTGCCGGCACCGCCGATCACGGTATCGTCGTCGTCGCCGCCGCTAACGCTGTCGTCGCCGTCGTCGCCTGCACAGTTATCGCTGCCGGCGCCGCCGATCACGGTATCGTCGCCGGTGCCCCCGCTAACGCTGTCGTCGCCGTCGTCGCCTGCACAGTTGTCGCTGCCGGCACCGCCGTTAACGGTATCGTCGCCGAGGCCGCCGCTAACGCTGTCGTCGCCGTCGTCGCCTGCACAGTTGTCGCTGCCGGCACCGCCGTTAACGGTATCGTTATCTTTGCCGCCGTTAACGGTATCGTTGCCGTCGCCACCGCTAACGTTGTCCTTGCCCTGATCGCCCCTGACGGTATCGTTGCCTTCGCCGCCCTCGCAATCGTCGTCGCCTTTGCCGCCGATCACGGTATCGCTGCCGCTGCCGCCGCCAACGTCATCGTCGCCTTCGTTGCCGTGCACCCAGTCATCGCCGTCATCGCCTTCGCAGGTGTCGTTGCCGGTACCGCCAAAAAGGCTGTCGTTATCTTTACCGCCGTTAAGTTTGTCGTCACCTTTGCCGCCCTTAACGTTGTCTTTATCGCGATCGCCCTTTATTTCATCGTCGTCATCGCCGCCCTCGCAATCGTCGTCACCTTTACCCCCGTAAATTTTATTTTTTTTGCCAGGGTTTCCTTTGATTGTGTCTCGGCCTTTTTTGCCGAATATCTCCTCGTTAGCGCCGGTGGCGACAATTAGGTCATCGTCATCAGTACCGAATAGGGTTCGGCGGCGATCGATGCCGTTGCCATCATCTAAGTCATCTGTGTCGCCCGCATCTTCTTGGGGTACGGCGTTAAATTCAGCAATGTTGCTGTTATCTGCAACTTGACCGTTATCGGCGGTAGTGCCACTGTTTTCTGCGATCGCTACCTTAATTAACTCGGCTAACTCGTCGTCGGAAATCTCAGGGGTATTGTTGTCGAAATCCTCGACAGGAATTTGTGTTTCATCTCGATCGAGAAAAAGTGTTCCCGATACATTTCCTAGTTCTTCTTCCATTCTGAATATTTCCCAAAAACGTTTGAGCTTCTTACCATCAATTTATCAGTAAGCAGGAGGCAGCAGAAGAAAAAATTTAAACTTCATGATTTCGCCTGCTAGAGGGGCTGATGTCCTCATCTTTACTATAGATGCCACTTAAACTGCAAGGTTTTTTTTCTCATTTGCGAGTTTTATTTTCTGCCATTGCGCACCAAAATTAATTGATCCGCCATTTACACTGTAAGTGCTGCGCCGAAGCGCCTAGCATTTGAGATGTTCTCCGTAATTTCTACATTAAGCTGCGCCGAAGTGCCCTTGATTGTAGATTTTCTACGTAATTTCTACAGTAAATTAGCTGAACTTAAACTCGCAACTTAGCAACTCCCCAAAATCTCGATCCCCACAATTTTACCCTTGCTTTTCTTGCGATTGAGCCTGGTTGCATTAAATTTTTGTAACACTCCCAGCTCGGACAAACCCTTCCCTGACTTAGGATTTGAGCTTCTTTAACTAAAGGACTACACCCTCCTAACTTTAGTTCCCCATGACTAATTAGAAATTTAGATTGTTCGCCCGGGCAAATATTTGTTTTAATTTTCAGTCGCAGAATTGTCTCTCGATTTGACTGAGGCGAGCAAACTGAAATACTATTTATTTTGATATATAAAAATAGCTCTGCAAAAATCTATTTATGTCAAGACAGATTGTAATATTTAGAAACGTACAGGAATAAACGCAGGAGTTATTTTGGGTTAAAGTTGTAAGTTCGCTCGGCATTTCGAGCGGGACTGACGCAGGGCGATCCTGAGAAAACCAGTTGTTTTGTAGAGGTTTCGCTGCCCAATCAAATATTTCTCCGAGAAACCAGCTTGATGAGGCTTAGTCCTCTAGATTATAAAAATGATTGTTGCTTGAGAGGACAGGAATAATTTGATAGCGGTTGTATTGTTGAGAATTCTTGCGTCCTTAATTTTATTTTTCCTGCTTAACTTTAACTAGATTAAGACAGTTAAATAAAAAAGCTAATAACATAAAAGTGGTAAATAAGCAATGCTCGATTAGCAATTATCGAGGGTCAACTATCGATTACGGATCGCCACAGAGGTCTTACGGATGAGGGTGGATCGCTTACGGATGAGGAGCCAGGGCTGACCAATTAATTAATTGACACAAAATCAAGATTTCAGATGGGGGGTTAGTGGTAGAGGATAAGCGCTAAGGACCGATCGACAGATCGAAAAAAAAAAAAAATACTCAACTTTGTCTCCGATATTGCCCTGAAACCGGTTGGCGAGAGCCGAAGTAATTTTAATAAGAACTAGAGATCCGCCTGGTAAAGTGCTTCCAATTTAACTTTACTCAGCAATGAGAAACTCAAGTTTGCGACGAATCTAAAGGGGTCTGCGGTAGAGGTGCAAAATGTTAAAGATAGCAAGATTCGAGAAATTTCGGCTTTCACTGAGCCACAGGGCAATAAAAACTAATAAACTGTTATTAAAGTACAACTTTTATAGCCTCAAAGTGTTTGAACAAATATATTTGACCCCAGCGTTCGCCCGATCGGGGGAAGCGCATTCAGAAACTTTGATTGAAAGAGTAAAAATAATTTTGCCTATGGCTATTGCTAGCCGCAAAAACGCAGGCAAATTCAGAATTAAGGCGGGAGGGCGCTAAATCCGTGAGCCAGGAATTTCAACTCTCAGTCACCCCAGTTGGGGACGACGAATATCTAGTGCGGACAGAAAGGGTTGCACCCGGTGTACCCTTAGCAGAAGAACAAGTCCGCTGGCCGATCGACGAATGGCTGGCACTGTCTGCTCAACTGATGAACGACCCGCTGGTGGGCTTGCTCCAAGGAAAAGCATTACAGGGAACCAGTTTGGCTGGTCGCGGAATCTCGCGCTCGGGAAACAACTCAGGGCCCAATTTAGTAGCCCTCGGGCAACAATTATACAGCGGGCTGTTTCAAGGAAACTTGCGCGATAGCTGGACTTGCGCTCAAGGCATCGCCCAGCACCGCCGAGAAGTGCTGCAACTGCGACTCGGACTCAAAGGCCGGCACTTGCCGCGGCTGCCGTGGGAAGTTCTGCACGCAGGCGATCGCCCTTTGGCAACCGGCACCGATGTCGTGTTTTCCCGCTACCAACCAGGTACAAGTTTGTTCAAACAAACCCGGATACTGCCCAGTGGCGGGCCGCTAAAAATTTTAATGGCGATCGCCTCTCCGAGCGATCGAGACAGCTTGCAGCTCAAGCGAGAAGTGCTCCACCTGCAACAAGAACTCCAAAACCGCACCGCTAACCCTCTCAAAAACAGCCCTCACTCCCCGGAAATTCAACTGACTATTCTCGAACAGCCCGATCGAGAACAACTTACCCAAGCCCTAGAACAAGGACACTACCAAGTCCTGCACTACGCAGGCCACAGCAACTTAGGTTCCAGAGGTGGGGAACTCTACCTAGTCAGCAGCCGCACCGGCTTAACCGAAACCTTGAGTGGCGACGATTTAGCTGGATTGCTCGTTAACAACGGTATTCAGATGGCCGTGTTCAACTCCTGCCGCGGCGCCTACGGCGACCCCTCAAACCTCGCGGACGACAGCCCAGAACGCAACTTAACCGAAGCTCTAGTCAAGCGGGGCATTCCGGCAGTGCTAGCAATGGCAGAAAGCATTCCCGACGATGTAGCCCTAACTCTCACGCGGCTGTTTTACCGCAACCTCAATCAAGGCTATCCAGTCGATCTCAGCCTGAGTCGAGCCAGAGCCGGGCTAATTTCTGCCTACGGTTCTCACCAGTTATACTGGGCTTTGCCTATTCTCTACCAGCACCCGGACTTTGACGGCTATCTGACCGGCGCCCCAGCCCAAGGCGCGGCATCCGGGTCTCGGGTGCCAATAATCGCGTCGGGAACGCAGCCGGCTCTCGCGGGTACAGAATGGAATGCGCCACCTTCGCTCTCGGCGATCGCCCAATACCCGGCGACAGCCAATAGATCATCGCATGATTCAGACAGTTCTGACGGCGAAGTCTGGGAATATTTTCCTGACCCATTAAAAGAGTGCAGGGATTGGGTTCACCAGAACGATCGACACGAGGCTGCTAATTCACCGAACTCACCGACGGCTTCGCCGTCCTCTATTAATAATCCTGACTCTTCGGTTATCCAAGAAATTTCCCCTGCCACACCGGCTCACAAACCGTTAAAAAAACCAGGATTGAAAAAATCTGTCGCCCTGGTGCTTTGCTTGTTGCCGATTGCTTTGAGTGCTGGCTTTTTTGGGTGGCGGTACTCGCACCAGCGAGACACGAAACCAGAAGAGTTACTGCCGGCGGTACGGACTCCCCTGTCGCAAAATTACCTGCAAGAACGCCACTAAAAGCAACAACCTCCGTCAGTGCTGAGTTTGGGCCCGCTTGCCATAACTCCAAACTGGCGGAGGTTGTTGCTGGCAATTGGCTCACGGCTGCCGCTGGAAAAGTTATCAAAAGTATGCTGCTCGATCGAGTCTCGGACTTACGCTCATCAAACTGGTTTCTACCCAACATCAGAAGCTAGGCCACCTGCACATCTAGGAAGAAAATGGGTTTCTCGTCGATAGAGTAAGTCCGGGACTACTTAATATATAATTCGTCAGTCAATTTGAGATTTTAGACTTCGGCATCAGCGCTCAGTCGAAGGATTTGAGATTTTAGATTTACTCCACAGATAAATCTGGGATCTTGAACAAGAATCTAAAATTTTGATTTCTCCACGACAGGAGTCGGTGACTTGTATCCGTTTTTGGGCGGGCTGATTCGGCAGCCTGAGCATTCGTCATTCGGTACAAGACAATAAAAGCAAGAGCTGCAACAATTAAAAACGTCCTCACCGTCAGGGTGGTTACTATATTTCACAATAAGTAATTGTGCAAGTGGTGGTGAGTTTGACGTGCCCCTACAGCTTGCGCATAAATTTTGAGACTCTGGCAGTTTGCCGGCTACGAGTGGAAACCAGTAGATTTACACCGAAACTCCATCCCGGGAACTGCTGATAATTTGTAGTGCATGAAACATTTAAGCTGTTGTGCATTTAACTCGGTCTTTTTCAATTCCCCTGTGGAAAGAACCTCAAATTTTCTGGCTTGGGGCCGGAGGAGGAAGATTTTCCCGAGTTCCCCCTGAAAATCTACTGATACGCGGCGAAGCGTTAAGATTCGCGAAGCAATCTCGCCCGATCAAAACTATTCCCCTCTTGGTGCCTGCGTGATGTTTATGCCGCCGCGCCCATTGAGCCGGGTTTTAGGTTAAACCCGTTCAACGAACAGGTGAAATTTCCTTCAATTTTTACCTGATTGCCTTCCCCAGACTGCTTTCTCTGCAAGTTATATGCCGAACACCTTAATAGAAGATTGCTCGTTGGTATTTGGGGTTGTGAGGGGATTTGCCGCCAGAAAAACAGGGTTTATACCTTTTTAGATTTTAGATTTTAGATTTTAGATTTTAGAATTGGGAATGACTTATTCCATAAGGGTTTGGAGCTTGCCTACAGTTGGATTCTTTTTGTAAACTGGTTTTGGAAGTAGCTGGCAGCGGCATCGAGAACAAGTGCTGCCTCGCCTTGTTGAGGTAAAAGTTAACCCCGCGCAGGTAAATGCTTTCGGCAGATTTGCAGCGGCAGCACTCTAGGTATTTCGATTCATGGCTGTGTTGTTTTTACCTTGACCGCAGACACGATCGGACATTGGTGAATGCAGGGAACAGACTTTACTGTAAAAAAGTAAAGCATTTAATTTGCGACAATAATTCCCTGCCCGATCGCTCCGAGGCTTAGGCAAGCATTTGAGCCGCGAGGAGCAAATTGATCGCCCTTCGAGCATCCTTACTTGCACACCCGGTCTTGAGGTCGCAGAAATTTATCCAGAATCTTAATATTCAGAATTCTTAGTATTGACAGTGAAACAAAGTTAATCTAATGTGTTGTAATTGATATAAGTAAAGTCCAATAAGCGAGGTACGGTCAATGGCAGAAACAGCTACAGCACCCTTAACAGGAAAAGGTCTGCTTCAAAAAATCAAAGGCAGCGATTTGCCGCGCAGAGAACTTGCAAAGCTTTGCGGCTACTTCACGGTCAGCAAAAGTGGAGAAACCCGGATTAATCTGGCTGAGTTTTACGATGCAGTGTTAGCTGCTAAGGGCATTGAGCTAGAGAAGTCGAAAGCAGACGGACGCGGGCGAGAAGCGAGTTATCGAGCTAGCGTTCACAAGAATGGTTCGATCGTGATCGGGGCAAATTATACCCAAGAAATGGGATTAAAGCCGGGAGACGAGTTTGAAATTAAACTCGGATACAAGCACATTCGCTTGATTCAGATCGATGTGGACAGACCGGATGTGGATGTGGATGATGAAGAGGAGGATACAGAAGAATAGAGGCGATCGCGATGCAGTCAGCCGATAGCAAGGCGACTGGATTTGGCATTCGCTACACGAGTATTTGCGCGCCACCCTTCGATTTAACTGATGAGCTGTCTTGACTATTTCTATTTTCTCTTGTCCCGCAAAGATTACAGTGCCTCTGAACTTCGCAAAAAGGGGCAAGAGAAAGGTTTTGGCAATGAGGAAATATTGGAGGCGATCGCGCAAATTCAAGACCGGGGCTATCAGTCCGACACTCGCTTGGTGGCAAACTCGATCGCCTCTGCAGCAGGCAAATACGGGAAATCGGCCATCAAGCGCAAGTGCCTGCAAAAAGGAATTACCAGCGATTTGTTCGAGCAAGTCTGGGAAGAAGAAATTCCCGAAAATCAGGACTCCGAAGCAGAAAAACTGGCCGAATTAAAAGCCAAAGTCATGCGCAAATACAAGCTCGATACTTTGGGTAAAGCAGATCCGAAAACCAAGGGAAAAGTCTTGAATTACCTGCAATACAGGGGCTTTAATGCCTTTGAAATGTGGCGGCAGTGGCAGGCGGAAGAAGAAGATGAGTAAGTTATAGGACAACCCTCGATCGATGCGGCCCCCAGATAGTCAAGGACAACTGCACTGCTGGCTGGGGGCTAAATTGTGAGTTCTGAGTTTTTGTAACTGTATGTCAATCCTCAGACTTGACTAAATAAGATTCGTACATCTGCCGGTGTCTGGCTAAAAGCTGGAGATATTTCTCGTTGCTTTTGGCCAGCATCCATTTCTCTTGAAAAATGGCGGCGGATTCTGCTTTCACCGGATCTGCTTGTAGCGGCAAAATATCTTTTCGAGCTGCGCTTTGCTCTGCAACAGACTTCAGCTTTTGAGGGTTTTGCTGGTATTTTCGGCCGCTTTTGTGGTTGGCGTAGCGACGCGATCGAGTGTAGCCCATCTGTAAGAACTTGCGGGCCATGTCGGCTCCCACAAAATCTTCGCGATCGAGATACTCTAAAAACAAGGAGTAAATTTTGCTGCTGGACTCCCTGGCAATTTCAGGAGTCTTAAATCTCCAGAAAGGCAGAATTTCTCCTTTGTAGGGTTCCACCAACAGCACTCCCTGTTCTCCTTTCCCTACCCGATAAAGTTCCGGGTGCTGTCGAAAGTCGATGTTCTTAAAATCCAAAGAGTAGTCGAACTGCTTCATTGGGCATTTTCTGTTCTATCTGGAACTATAGAAGCCCGGGGTTTACCTTCGTCTGGTTGAGTATAAACCCAAGCCCAAGCAATCAAGACAGCTTGAAAAGGCAGCCTGAACCAATACAGTAATTGGTTGTGGGGAATCCCTTCTATAGGAATGTTGTTGACGGCTTGATTGATATTAGCTGGAAACACGGCAATAAACAAGGCAATTAATCCCCACGCAGCCGCCCTGCTGACAGGAGGAACTAACAGCCCAATTCCTCCCAAAATCTCAAAAAAACCGCTGATATAAACCAACGCTTCCGGGTAAGGAAGCTGGGGCGGCACGATTCTGATAAAAGGTGCGGGCACTGCAAAGTGCAGCACGCCTACAATATTGATAGCTACTGCGAGGATAACTCGCCAAATTTCTTTTTGACTTTTCATGGGCAATCGGTAATTAATAATTGTTAACTTGCTGCGATAATGCTTGCAAAAGTTGCCTATCTGGGATCGAGATGACAAGAAAACTGAGACACAAAAATTCCAGCTTTCCGGGTTTGTCTACTCTTGCTGCTCGCTGAAAGGATCTTGTTTAGTAGAAAAACCTGGTTTCTGGGTAAGTCCCTGACAAGTTTTCTCAGCCCCAAACTAGAGGAAGCGAGAACTCGAATCGACAGCCTGCGCGTTGACTGCCGAAAACAGATAGCGCGCATTTTGATACCAGGATTTTAATGTCTAGTTCCCTGCTGCTGTCTCTATCTTCGGGTAGTAAAACCTGATTTTTGGTTTCGGCTAGGGCTCAGTCAGCAGCCAAACCAGGGGGATTTTCTCGATCGACAAATGCGCCTGGGCTTAACATTAAATTATCCAGAGAATTGATGAGTGCGATTGCTTCTAAATTTGACCTTGCCTTGCAGGCAATTCCCTACCCTACCCTACGGGAACCCCTACGGGGAACGGGAACCCCTGCGGGAAGATAGCTTCGCTCGCACGTACCTTGATTAGACTAATTAATGCGAGTAATTTGTCAATAACTTTAAGGATTATTTAAGATTTTCGCTTTGAGAATTATTTGGAGAGGCAATTCGGAAACACTCTGTAATTAAAATAAGCGTCTCTATTTCGGGTTTTGTCAACTTCCTACAGATGTTACAATGGATCAAATGATCGAATTTGCTAAAAACTCGATAGCCATAGCAACTCCCAAATTATCCTGCTGGAATTCAAAATTGTCACCAACGGCAGGAACTTTTTAGCCTCCACATTATTCAAAAAGATTGAGCCTCCAAGCGCTGTGTCATTTTTATCTACACGCAAGCAATCACCGACGACCATGAACACCTCACTGAACACCTCTACATTTGGCATAAACCGGATGCTGCGACAATCGCTGTTGCTTGGCATCATTTCTGCAGCAGCTTTGGCTAGCGGATGGGCGCCCGGTTTGTACGGACAATCCCCCAACCTCGTTTTCGGAGCAGCAGCCCAAGCTCAAGAGATTAGCAGCGAGGAAATTACTAGCTACGCTCGCGCTGTGTTGGCAATAGAACCCAGACGGGTGGAAGCTTTTAACGAAATTAAAGGAATGGCTGGGGGATCGGTTCCCAGAGTAGTGTGCAACGAAACTCAGGAAATTAATAGGTTGTCTGGAAATGTTCGCGGTATCGCGGTGAATTACTGCCAACAAGCTAAAAAAGTTATCGAAACCAATGGTTTGACAGTTAGTCGCTTCAACCAGCTCACTTTGCTCCAGCAAGCGAATCCGGCAGTCAAACAGCGAATTCAAGCGGAACTGCTGCGGCTGCAACAAACGGGAAATCAATAAGCTTGAGGGTTTGAGTCTTTCTTCCTCTCCCGTTCGATTGTTCGAGTGACTAGACGGTATGCAAAAATTTTTGAAAAAATGGCGATCGTCTGTAATAAAGTGCTTGACAAAACAACCCAAATTTGGTATAGAGATAAGAACGGGAGCGGTTTAGAGAGATGACTATTTTCCCACTAGGTGTAAATTCCAATTAAAGAGCAAAAAATATTCCTCAAAAACTAGATGTGCAGTGAATTGCTCTGAGGAATAGAATATAAAAATGCTAACTTTCACAAAATATTTGCCTGCAAATCCCGATGCTATTGTCAGCTTTACTTTACCAATGACAGCCGACGATCGCACTCGCAGCCGCCACCGATTCGAGACAGAGACGGGGGAAAGGCTGCACCTGAGTTTGCCAAGAGGTACGGTACTGCGCGATCGAGATTTATTGCAGTCGGAAGACGGTAGCTGTTTGGTACTGGTAAGTGCAAAACCCGAATCGGTGCTGACAGCGCGGGCATCAAGTCCGCTGCTACTGATGCGGGCGGCTTATCATTTAGGCAACCGTCACGTAGCTTTAGAAATTGCCGATAATTATTTAAGACTTTCTCCCGACTCTGTGTTGCAGGGAATGCTCGAAAAAATGGGTTTGGAAGTAATAGAGGAAATTGTGCCGTTTCAGCCGGAAATGGGCGCTTACGGGCACAGCCATTAGATTTTAGATTTTAGATTTTAGATTTTAGATTTGCTCCCACCGATGAGTCCGAGGGCTTATGACCAAATTGGTTTCGGCCATTCAATTAGATTTTAGATTTTAGATTTTAGATTTTAGATTTTAGATTTACTCCCACCGATGAATCCGAGGGCTTATAACTAAATTGCTTTCGGCCATTCAAGAAGCAAGAAGTCAACAGTCAACAGTCAACAGTCAACAGTGAACAATCAACTTTTATCTTTGTTGCAGTTAGCTTTTGCACCTGTGGGAGCTTATAGTTATTCTGAGGGAATCGAAAGTCTGGTAGAAACCGGTGCGATCGACAGCGAGATTACGTTGAGGAATTGGTTAGAAAATTCGCTGCAATTCGGGGCTGTTCGAGTAGAAGCCGCTGTGGTGGTACGGGCTTTGAGGGCAGCCCAGATTGGGGATTTGACCGCTTTGAATTACTGGAATGCTTGGGCGACTGCTGCTAAGGAAACAGAAGAGTTGCGCTTGCAAAGTTGGCAAATGGGGCGGACTTTGGTCAGGTTGCTGCTAGATTTGCGTGAAGCGAAGCTATCCCGCAGGGAATCGCCCGTTGCTTCTGAGTTAACAACAAGTGTAAAAGATTTGGTGGAATTTGGCGGCAATC
This sequence comes from Microcoleus sp. S28C3, assembly GCF_036700785.1. Lineage (NCBI taxonomy): Bacteria > Bacillati > Cyanobacteriota > Cyanophyceae > Oscillatoriales > Microcoleaceae > Microcoleus > Microcoleus sp. S28C3. Next base: position 29,734 of record NZ_JAUBPO010000072.1, read on the forward strand.
CGTGCAATTTTGCGATCGGCTTTGGCATTGCCGCCGCCAACTGGCAGATTGAAGAGGAAGCCGCCGTGTTAGGATATTTGTACAGTTGGGCTGCCAATTTGGCGAGTGCGGGCGTGAAACTGATTCCCCTCGGTCAAACAGCGGGTCAACAGTTACTGTTAGATTTGCAGTCTCCAATTAGCTGTACGGCACAAGAAGTTTTAAAATTAGAAGATGATGATATTGCTAGTTGCAGTTGGGGATTAGGCCTAGCTAGCATGGCGCACGAAACTCAGTACACTCGGTTGTTTCGCAGTTGAAAATTAGAAAATCTAAAATCTAAAATCTAAAATCTAAAATTGCTATGGGTGCTTTTCGTGTAGGAATTGCGGGGCCAGTTGGTTCGGGAAAAACAGCTTTACTTGATGCTTTGTGCAAGTCGCTGCGGCAGCAGTACCAGATTGCGGTTGTTACTAATGATATCTATACTCAGGAAGATGCACAGTTTTTGGTTCGGAGTCAAGCTTTAGAGAGCGATCGAATTTTGGGCGTAGAAACGGGAGGCTGTCCCCACACAGCCATCCGCGAAGATGCTTCCATTAACTTAGTAGCTATAGAAGAGTTAGAACACAAATTCACGGATTTAGATTTAGTATTTGTCGAAAGCGGCGGCGACAATTTGGCCGCCACCTTTAGCCCCGAGTTAGTAGATTTGACAATTTACGTAATCGATGTCGCTGCGGGCGATAAAATTCCGCGCAAAGGCGGGCCAGGAATTACTAAATCTGATATGTTGGTAATTAATAAAACAGATCTCGCACCTTATGTAGGAGCAGATTTAGGCGTAATGGAACGGGACGCTAAAAAAATGCGAAACGATAAACCATTTGTTTTTACTAACTTGAAGACCAAAGAAGGATTAGAATCAGTAGTTAAATTCATCCACTCCCATATCGTGTAAAACATCAGTCTGCATCTGCGTTCATCTGCGTTTATCTGCCTTCATCTGCGGTTAAAACTCCTAAAAACTCTCACCGCACCACCAATTCCCTAACCAAATTAGCCAAACGTTCTGTACTGTCTCTCACCGCTAATTGAGCAGCAGCTTTAGACATTTTTTCCAAATATTCGGAATCTCTTAACAAATACAATACTTTGCTTTGCAACACATCTGCGGTTAGTTCGCTTTGACGGAATACCACGGCGGCGCCGGCTTTAGCAAATACTTCCGCATTAAATCTTTGGTGGTCGTCAGCGGCGTGAGGAAAAGGAATTAAAATAGAAGGTACTCCCGTCACTGCTAATTCTGTAAGAGCACTCGCGCCCGATCGACTAATTGCTAAATTTGCTCGCTGCAATAAGCTCGCCACATTGTCGTAAAATGGCATAGACAAATATTGCTCGTGTTTTAAACTCTCAGCCTCCGGGTCATTATTTCCTGTCAGGTGAACCACCCAAGCACCAGCATCGAACCAAGCCGGAGCACACTGGCGCACTAACTGATTGATAGCGACAGCACCTTGAGAGCCACCCATGACTAAAATTACAGGTACACTGTCAGGAATTGGCAAATTTAGAGGTTGGGGGGCGAGGAATTGCGATCGCACCGGTGTACCCGCAACCACGGTTTTCGCGCGGGGTAAATGCTGGGCTGCTGCTTCAAATCCGATCGCCACAGCAGTGCACAAAGGACTAAACCAGCGCGTCACCTTCCCCGGAATGGCATTAGATTCGTGGAGAATCACCGGCAACCCCAAAGAACGGGCCGCCAGAATTGCAGGTGCTGCGATGTAACCGCCAGTAGTAAAAACTCCCTGAAAATTTCCCGCTTTGAGCAACTTCCGCACCTGAAGGATCGAGCCGGCGAGTCCGCCCAAAATTCGCAGTGTACCGAGCCCAAATTGCTGCTGAAAGCCTTCGACGGCGATCGTGTGGAGGGGGTAAAGGGATGAAACTAACTGGGTTTCCATGCGGTCTGGGACTCCCAGCCATTCGATCTGACAGTCGTTCAACTGACTGGCGGTGGCGATCGCGGGAAATAAATGTCCACCAGTGCCGCTAGCTGCAACCAACAACCGGAGGGGGGCTTTTGTCAAGGTATTTGTTTCTTTTACAAGTACAAGTTCCACAGGTCGAGCGATTTTATATTTGAGGTTTTAGATTATTATGCTTATTATTCCGGCAGTTTCAGCCAATTATCAATCAGCAATCTAAAATTAGATTGTGCCGTGTCCGTCCTTCCGTTGTCAGTTTTCGTTGCAGGCGAACAGTTGCCCGCGCCACGACTCCTGACAAATAACCAAATTATCACCTAATGCGTAATTTTTTGAATTTAGTGCCAAGTGCATCTGAGTATTTTTCCAGCCGACGGCTGGAAAAAGCCGATCGGGCGATCGTTTTTGGCTTTAACTGCGGGCAGTCGATCGCTCAAATCTTGTTATGTTTAACAGTGGTAAGTGCTGGCGTGCTGCATCCGAGTGCAGCAAGAGCGATCGGTGCGATCGCGGCGACTCCCCGAACGATCGCCCAAAGCCCTGCAAATGCGCCCGCCCCACTCACAAAACTGCTAACAGAAATTGACGCAGCGGCCAATCGGCGCGATGTCAAAGCAGTTATGGCATTTTACAGCCAGAACTTCACTCATTCTGACGGCTTAAACAGCCAAAGCATGGCAAAAGCCCTCACCCAACTCTGGGAGAGATATCCGAGTTTAAATTACCGCACCGAGATCAAATCTTGGAACACCGAAGGTAGCGCCATTGTCGCTGAAACCGTAACTACAATTTCCGGCACTCACAAACAGGATGGCAGAGAATTAACTCTCAAAGCTACTATCCGTTCTCAGCAGCGCTTTGAAGGTGAAAAAATAGTTAAGCAAGAGATTTTAGCAGAACAAACTCAGCTTAGTTCTGGCCAAAATCCTCCCACAATTGAAGTGAATGTGCCGGAGCAAGTTAAGGTGGGCGAAGAGTACCATTTTGATGCCATTGTTCGAGAGCCGATCGGCGATGATATTTTAATAGGGACTGTTTTGGAGGAACCCATTACCGAAAAAACCTTTTTTAATCCCTCAGAAGTCGAGCTGGAGTTGCTAAATTCCGGGGGAATTTTTAAAGTAGGTAAAGCTCCGGCTACCCCTGAAAATCGGTGGGTTTCAGCAGTTTTGATGCGACAAGGCGGAATTGCAATGGTTAGTGTGCGATTGCGGGTTGTCAAGTAATAAAATAGGTGGTATTGGTTATTTGGGTAATTTCTGTAGTGGCGGGTTAAGTAAAATCTCTAATACAAAGGAGAGAACGGGTAAACCTGCCCCTACAAGAATTATGGTTATTTGACCAGACTTGATTTTATGCCAACTAAAAACTAAGTTTGTTCCTCTTCCTTCCTCTCTGCGCCCTAGAAAGGTTAATACATCTTCCTTATTATTAAAAATGATTTCTATTCACAATCAAATTGTTTTCATTACAGGTGCAAGTAGCGGTATCGGAGCAGCCTGTGCCAAGATATTCGCCAAAGGTGGAGCAAAACTAATTTTAGCAGCCCGCCGCTTTGAAAAACTCGATCGACTGGCAAACGAACTTGTCGAAACAAAATCGATCGCGTCGGCGAACGAGATTTACTTGCTAGAATTGGACGTGCGCGATCGCCCGCAAGTCGAATCGGCGATCGCTGCGCTTCCCGATGCCTGGAAAAGCATAGATATTTTAATTAACAATGCGGGATTGAGCCGCGGTTTAGACAAACTGCACGAAGGCAACTTTCTAGATTGGGAAGAAATGATTGATACCAATGTTAAAGGCTTGCTGTACATGACTCGCTCGATCGTGCCGGGAATGGTAAGCCGAGGCCGCGGCCACGTAGTGAATATCGGCTCAATAGCCGGCCGCCAAACTTATCCGAAAGGCAATGTTTATTGCGCTTCCAAAGCAGCAGTGAGAGCTATTTCCGAAGGGTTGAAACAAGACCTTTTGGGAACACCAGTGCGGGTGACGGAAATAGAGCCTGGTTTGGTGGAAACAGAATTTAGCAATGTCCGGTTTCACGGCGACTCAGAAAAAGCAAAAAATGTCTATCAAGGATTGACACCTCTGACTGCTGACGATGTAGCCGATGTCGTGTATTTTTGCGCGACGCGATCGCCCCACGTCAATATTAGCGAAATTTTGTTAGTTCCGACAGACCAAGCTAGTGCAACTCTGGTTCACCGAAAAGAGTTTTGAGTTTTTAGTGGTAAGTGTCCGGATTGCGCTCGAATTCTCAGCAAGCTTAATTGGTAGATGCACCCTGATTAATTAACTCCCGACCAATTTTGGCCGGGTTTTTTTTGGCAATCGCACCCTTAGCCACACATTCTCCAAAATTCTGCCAAACTGTCCTGAAAGAGGTGCTGTGACGTGGGAGATTAAATTAGTAGATGCACCCTGATTAATTAACTCCCGACCAATTTTGGCCGGGTTTTTTTTGGCGATCGCACGCCCTTGCGACAAATTCTCCTAAATTCTGTCAAATTGTCCTGAAAAAGGTGTTTTGAGGCGGGAGATTATATTAGTAGATGCACCCTGATTAATTAACTCCCGACCAATTTTGGCCGGGTTTTTTTTGGCGATCGCACGCCCTCACCACAAATTTTCGCAAATTCGGCTAAAGTGTCCTGAAAGAGGTGTTTTGAGGCGGGAGATTAAATTAGTAGATGCACCCTGATTAATTAACTCCCGACCAATTTTGGTTTGGGGTTTTTTTTTGCGATCGCACGCTGATGCTGAAAAAGTTTGAGGTTGTCCGGATTGCGATCGAATTCTCAGGAAGCTTAATTGGTAGATGCACCCTGATTAATTAACTCCCCGCCAATTTTGGTTTGGGGTTTTTTTTTTCGGTATCGACGGTGATGCTGAAGAAAGTTTGAGGTTGTCCGGATTGCGATCGAATTCTCAGGAAGCTTAATTGGTAGATGCACCCTGATTAATTAACTCC
>NZ_JAUBPO010000072.1:34783-34946 GCF_036700785.1 Microcoleus sp. S28C3
CGACCAATTTTGGCCGGGTTTTTTTTTCGTATTGCACCCCAAACCACGAATTTTCCCAAATTTTCCTAAACTGTCCGGAATAGGTACACCTCGAACCGGAGACTAAATTAGTAGATGCACCCTGATTAATTAACTCCCGACCAATTTTGGCCGGGTTTTTTTT
>NZ_JAUBPO010000072.1:35046-41119 GCF_036700785.1 Microcoleus sp. S28C3
CACCTCGAACCGGAGACTAAATTAGTAGATGCACCCTGATTAATTAACTCCCGACCAATTTTGGCCGGGTTTTTTTTTCGTATTGCAGCCCAAACCGCAAAATTTCAATAAATCAAGAATTATCCGCGTTAATCTGCGTGCATCTGCGGTCAAAAATCTAATTTGTCCCGAACATCGTGCTAGCCACTGCAAAGTAAATAAAGATGCACCCTGATTAATAAACCCCAGCCAATTTTGGCCGGGGTTTTTTTTAGCTCAAAAGCTGCATTAACCAATTAGGCTAAATCGCCTCAAAAGATTGCACCTCAAGCACCGGGCCGATCATCGCAAAAGTCATCACATCCTTGCGGACTTCACCTTTAACACTGACTTTCAAACCAGCTTTTTTCAACTCAGAGGGAGCATCCTTAAGTTCGTAAGTTTCCCCATCTTCGCCAACCAAAGCCCAAGTACCGGGACCCAATCCTTTGCGTTCAATTACACCTTTGACAGTAATACTCATGCCGATCGCACCTCTGTTTTAATTGCTAAACGCGCCAGTCCGAAACACAGAAAAGCATTGACAATCAAAAATGTTTGTGATACCAAACCTGTGCCCAATCCCCAGACTGCGGGAGACACAAAAGCATTCACCGCTAAACTGCTGGCAAAACCGATCGAAATTGCGATCGCGATCCACTTCCACTGTTGATGTCCCAACAGCAAAGCAATCAAAATCCCAGGAATCAAAACGCTAGCAAAAATGGGATTCAGCATACTGCTGCCATTAATTGCGCCGCCGAGTTCGGGAATAGAACTGCCCATCACCCGCATCGGCCACTGCGGCAAGTCAAATACAAACAAGTTCCGCAGGAAAAAGAACCCAGAACTACCAGCCATCAAGCCGCCGGAAAAGCCCCAAGTCCACTGGAACGGAAAATAATTCCGCATAAAGAAAGCCAGCAGGTAAGAACCGAGCACCATTGCAATTTTAGGCAACAGGGCGACTGCACCGCCGTCAATCCAAAAGCGGGGGTTGAGATAGCCGTTATCGCGCAGCCAGCGGAAGAAATCGCGGAAGTTGATTTGTCCGCGCTGGGCTAGTTGAACTGCTGCGGCTGCGTCTAGGTGTCCCGAACCAAAATGGTTTAACGGATCTTCAGTGACAGTTCGCGAGGACTGCAAGAGTACGCTGCGAATTGCGTCTGGTTCTGTGATGCCGGAGGCCTTGACAAGGGCTGCAACGGCTGCAACGTGGGGAGAAGCCATGCTAGTGCCTTGGTAGCCTTCAAAGACTTCGGCGCCGGTTTCCGGGTCGATCGTACTTTGCAGGATCTTGCCCATTTCAGAACCGCCGGGGGCTGCAATGTCAACCCCTGCGCCGAAATTGGAGTAAGAGGCTTTTTCGTCGTCGGGGCCGAGGGCGGAAACGCCGATGACGTGGGGATAGCGGGCGGGATAGGAAGCGGAACTATCGCCGGAGTTGCCTGCGGCTGCGATGATGACAACGCCTTTAGAGTGGGCGTAGTCGATCGCCTCTTCCATTAACTGACTTTCGCCACCGCCGCCTAAACTCATGTTGATGACATCTGCGCCGTTGTCAGCAGCAAATTTGATCGCTTCGGCTATGTCGGAAACCGTGCCACCACCGCTGCCGCTTAACACTTTCAGCGGCATTAAAGCTGCTTCGTAGGCGATGCCCGCAACGCCGTAATTGTTGTTAGTTGATTGGGCGACTGTACCGGCGACGTGAGTACCGTGGCCGTTGTCATCGTAGGCTTCGGCGCGATCGTTTACAAAGTCGTAGCCCGGTACAAATTTGGTTTCTTTTAAGTCAGCGACTGGAGTAATACCCGTGTCAATTATCGCTACTGTTGTGCCGCTGCCTTTGGTTTCGTTCCAGGCAGATTCTACATTGATGCTGCGGAGATTCCACTGCTTGGTATACATGGGGTCGTTGGGAATCTCGAAAGCGCTGTAGACGTAGTTCGGTTCAATGTATTCGGTATCTTTAGCCAAATTTGATTTTCTCAGGGCGTTTAGCAAAGTGCGATCGCCCTTAACTACATATACATTGTCGCCCGCTGAGAATTCGCTGTTGAGTTGCGGTGCGACTTGGTACTGTTGGGCGATCGCATTTACTTCTTTCGCAATCTCAGCAGCACCCAAATCTTCGCGGAAATCCAGCACAATCGAGTCGTAAGTGCCTTGAGTAGCAAGTCCTGGGAAATTAGAAATCGCCCAGCCGAGCCCGATTAAAAATAAGCACAGAAGGAAAAACTTTTTCATGGCCGATCGTCCGTTTAGGGAAGGCTTGTTCCCCACAATAACCCAATTTTCACCGCCAGCGCCAGTTTTCCTTGCTGCGACTTGTGGGGATCTCGCACGCGGGCGTTTGGTAGTTTTCGGCGGTGGCTGTTGCTAGATCGAAAATTGCTCTAATTTCTAGTTTAAATTGCAGAGCAAGTTTTAGGAGTTCAATTAATTGTATCATTAGAGAAGATGAGAAACAGAACCTGGACTATTTTCAACAAGGGTATTGCATGGAAAGAGGTTTAATGTGGCTGCCGCTGCTGGCAATGTTTATCGGGCTGGCTTGGGCTGGATGGAACGAGTATCAAAAGCTCGAAGCGTATCGCGTCTGGGCCGAACAATTCGCTAAAGCCAAGTACGATATTTATGCTGTACTCGGTCAAAAAGAAGACAGTTTAACTTGGGGAAAACCTACTCGCAGCGGGCCTGTGAATTTGCAAACTTTTTCTTTAAAAGACGTGCAGTCGCTGCGGTTGTTAGTCAACTCTCAGGCAGTTGATTTAGAGTCGCCGCCGAGTTCGGGAAGTCCAATCGCCCTCGAATTTTTGTTGAAAGATGCTGCTGCGGTGCAGGTTCCTTTTACAGAAATTCCTCTAGCGACTAAATGGGGAAAACACTTGCAGCAAGAATTGCAGCGCTTTAGGTAAAAGCAGTCTCCGGCGGGGCAGCGTATCAGATATGAACTCGGCTAGTTGAAGTTACAAAAGTCTGTAAAACTGGTAGTAAAAATAGAACTTACGCAACAAATCCTTTGAACTGCCATCTATAGGGGTAAAGTGCGCACGGATCACCCGGAGGACGTGAGTTCTGGCAGTAAGTAGTAGAAGTAGTGTCCCCGTGCCTAGCCCGCTAGTGTTCCGTGCGTACCTTACAGTTAAAGTTATTGACCGTAAGCATCCAGGATACAAGCCCCCGGATTCATCCGTCCAGAAATAAAAAACCTGTATCCGATAAAGGAGCCCCCGAATTGATCTGTGGGGTCAATGCTTTAATCTAAAATCTAAAATCTAAAATCTAAAATCGATTGACCAGCGGGTCCTAAAACAGCTAAATTGCCAGCCCCCCAATCTGCGGAATGCAAACACAAGAATTTTTACAGCGCTATCAACAGGGAGAGCGCAACTTTGGTCACATAGACCTCAGCGGCGCTAGTTTAAGCGGTGTTAACCTGCGAGAAATAGACCTCACTGGTGCTAACTTGACCGGTGCTAATTTGAGCTGGTCTTTTTTGAGCAATGCCAACTTGATAGGGGCTTGTTTGCGCCGCGCGGATCTCCGCAGTGCGGGGCTGGCTGGGGCGAATCTGAGCGGGGCAAATTTGAGCGGGGCAAATCTTGCTAAAGCGGATTTGCGCCTTGCTTGTTTGGAAGCAGCAGAGCTCAATTGGGCCACGTTGCCTGAAGCGGATTTGGGCGGTGCTAATCTTCAAGGAGTTAAATCAGACCAAATTAATTTGGCTGGGGCTAAACTTGACGGCGCGAAGTTGATGGCGGCGGAATTAATGGAGGCGAATCTCAACCACGCCAGTCTTGTTGGTGCTAATTTAACGGGTGCTAATTTGCGGGAAGCGCATTTGGTGGAAGCGAATTTGCGATCGGCAATTTTGAAGGGTGTAAATTTGATTGAAGCTGACCTCAACGGCGCTCAAATGCGATCGGCAAATCTGACGGGCGCTGACTTGCACCGAGCTGTGCTGGCGGGGGCGGATTTGACTGAGGCGGTGCTGGATAACGCTGATTTGAGTCGAGCTAATCTGGCAGGTTCTTATTTATTGAAAGCGAGTTTTAAGAAGGCGCTTTTGCTGCGAGCTAACCTGCAAGGAGTGTATTTGCTGCGGGCGGATTTGAGCGAAACTAATTTGCGCAGTGCTGATTTGCGGAAAGCTGATTTGAGTGGCGCTTATTTGATGGATGCGATTTTGAGTGAGGCAGATTTAAGAGAAGCTTGTTTGATTGAGTGCCGTTTGATTCGGACTAATTTGGAGGGGGCGCAGCTTACGGGTTGCTGCATTCAAAATTGGCAAGTTCAAGATGTCGATCTGTCGAGAGTTGACTGCAACTATGTTTTTACTGAGTTTGATTATACTGCGAAAGTTGCGGCAAATCGCTTTCCAGTCAATCGCGATTTTGAGTCGGGGGAATTGGGGAGGCAGCATCAAGAGGACAGTTCTATTGTGAAGGTGTTTTTTGATGAATCTCCTAATTGGGAGGCTTTGGTTTTTACGCTGCGTCGGGTGGAGTTGGAAAGCCGCGAACTCAAATTGAACGTTCAATTTTTTGAGTCTGCTGGAGAACAAAATTTACTGCGGCTGAGCGCGAACCGTTTGGTGAACGGCAAGATTTTGGGCGATCGCATTTTGGAGCTTTATCCAGATATGTTGGAAAAGGTTTTAGCCAAGGGCGCTGAAATTTTGAGCTTGCTCGATTTGGCTGTTCCTAGTAACAGTGCGCAGCCGGAGCCGGGCCAAAAGGAAGTATTGCTCAGAAGACAGGAAATCTACCAGCGAATGGTGCGCCAAATTTCGTTTATTTTGATGTCTCAGACGCCGGATAAATTCTCTGAAAGCGTGCAGCGGCTGTTGGATTATTTGAAGCAGCAAGGTATCCCAACAGAGCAGATTCAAAAGAAAGTCATCAGTCAGGCGATCGTACAGCGGGCGAAGCAAGACCCGGTGTTTCGGGAACAGTTGCTCACGTGGGAGAAAACGGCGTCCGATCGCGTTCGCTGTTCGATGATGGGGGAAGCGGTGCGGTATGCCATCACCCTTTTGATCGATTATTAACAGTTAATTGTTAACACTTGAAGCCGGCGACCCGCTAAAGCCGGCATTTGCTCTTCTGTGTCGGAAACTGCAAGCATCGTGCAGCGGGCGAAGCAATACCAAGTTTTTCGGGACAGTTGCTCACGTAAGAGAAAATGGCTTCGGATTGCGATCGGTGTTAGGTAATGGGGGAAGCGTTGCGGTTTGCGATCGGGCTTTTGTGGCGAATAGACATAGAAGTGAAAAGCCAGTCTAGGGAGGGCCGGATGCCTGCCTCGTAAGAATTGTTGGATTGGGCAGGTCGCAAATATAAAGGCTGCCTGTCACGAATGCTACTTATAGTCTGTCGCTACTTATAGTCTGTCGGATTATAGTTGTCATTGCTTAATCTTGCCTATCTATGGATATTACGGAGCACTTTGGTAAAAAAGTTAGACATTTCAGAAAGCTCAGAAATCTTTCCCAAGATCGGCTTGCAGAACTATCTGAATTACATCGCACCTATATTGGTTCAGTTGAACGAGGTGAAAGGAATATAACGCTGCTTAATGCAAGCAAAATAGCCAAGGCATTATCCGTCAGTCTAGCTGAACTGGTAACTGATGATGACTGAAAGAAGACTAGAGCAAATTTTAGCAAGATACCAAAACTCATTTACCGAGAAAGTTTATGCAGAAGAGAATGAAGAACACGATATTTTAATGGATGTGTTTGGTATTTCTCCCATAATAAAAAAAGAGAATAGGCAATATTGGGGACGTGAGTTAGGTATGTGTTGGCAATTGCTAGTTACTGAAACGTGTAAAGCATATTGCAGTAGTTTTCAGCCAGCATTTAAAGTTGGAAGCGATGAGCCGTGCGATCTGATTGTTAATGGGTATGCAATAGATACAAAATATCGTATTGGCTCAGGAGATTCTGGAACACTGAAAAAGTTCAAATCTTACAGCAGATTGCAGGTAAATAGAGTACACTTAAAATAAGTATAGCAGTAGCAGTAATGAAACCATTACCAATCGA
>NZ_JAUBPO010000073.1:0-40907 GCF_036700785.1 Microcoleus sp. S28C3
TTGATAACTTTCGGGCGAGGCTATTAGCTTGCTTTTCTAATTAGTTTTGCTTATCACCTTGACTCCAGAAGAGCCGATATTTCAGTCTTAAGTCTTCAACTCCATTCTTAATAAATTTTGCTTTACATTGACTGATAAATGCTGCTGATACATTTAATATTTTTTGAATTTTAGAACAAGGCACACCCTCAATCCACATCATTATAGCTAGGGCTCGCTTCTGTTCTCTAGGATCGGGGTTGCTATCGATAAAATCACTTAACTGTTTGATATTTGGCTGCTCAGACATATTGTTTTATTTCACGCTATATTTATGACCTAAATATTAACATACGACCTAACTCTTATAACTTATAAATTTTTATAAATCATTTAGGAGTGCTATAGTAAGGTGCGAAGTGCGCACCCTACAAGTAGAGTCTGTGCGTAAGTCTTACAGCGTATCGCAGGTTTATGAAGTGCAGTAGGGACAAAGGCTTTCGCCGTGTCCCTACGGGTATCTATCACTCTTGTGGGGTGGGCATCCTGCCCGCCCTAAACATACAAGTTAAATGCACAACAGCTTACTCATCTTCTGCATAGATAAACCGATACAATTCGCTAGGATCTGGCTCAGGGCTTTTCTCAGCAAAATCTACCGCATCATCAATTACTGCTTGAATCTTATTATCGATCTCTTTTAATTCTTCAGCAGTTGCCAAAGTTCGATCGATCAAATCAGCAGCCAACTTCTTAATCGGATCGCGAGGGAACCAATATTCCTTCTCTTCTTTAGAACGCAACTCGTCGGGATCTGCCAAAGAATGGCCGCGAAAACGATAAGTCAAAGCTTCGATCAAAGTCGGCCCTTCGCCGGCCCGCGCCCGCGCTACAGCTTCCTTTGCCACTTCCCGAACCGCCAAAACATCCATCCCGTCAACCTCGACGCCAACCATGCCAAAAGCATGAGCTTTCTTGTAAATCATGGGGTCAGAAGTAGCTCGTTCGTGAGCCATCCCGATCGCCCATTTGTTGTTTTCGACAACATAAAGAATCGGCAACTTCCACAAAGCCGCCATATTCAAACACTCAAAAAACTGCCCGTTATTTGCAGCACCATCGCCAAAAAAACAAGCAGTTACCCCATCGGAACTCTCATCGCCCAAAGCTTCGCGGCGGTACTTCGATTGAAAAGCCGCCCCCGTAGCTACAGGAATCCCCTCAGCCACAAAAGCATAACCTCCCAACAGTCGGTGTTCGGCCGAAAACATATGCATCGAACCGCCGCGGCCCTTCGAGCAACCAGTTTCCTTTCCGAACAACTCCGCCATTACCTCCCGCGCCGGCACGCCCGCGCTCAAAGCGTGAACGTGATCGCGGTAGGTGCTGCTGACGTAATCGGTGTCATCCCGGCGCATCGATCGAATCACGCCAGTAGACACAGCTTCCTGACCGTTGTACAAGTGGACAAAACCAAACATTTTGCCCCGGTAGTACATCTCAGCACACTTGTCCTCAAAGTAGCGCCCCAAGACCATATCCTCGTAGAGCATCAAGCCCTCATCCCGAGAAATGTTTACGCTTTGCGCGTCAAAAACTGGTAAAGTCCGTTCCTGAACCATAAATAATTAATACCCGACGATCGGCTTCCTAGACATCTAAATTTAAACCCAGATGGGACACAACCGCAGCAGAAAACGATCGCACTTTTGCTCCGCAGCAGTTCACCAATTGTTAAAATGAGTTTGGCAGGCGGGGTCGATTGCCCGGACTCGGAGAACCAACTCCCATCTAAACCCCATGCCGACGAATGATATAATTCCATTACTCTCAAACCCGAAAATGCTCAAGAGTCAAACAACTCATTTAGCTCAGGGGCAGTGGGGCTTTCCATTTTCCTTGCTGTAAAACCCTGTAGAGGGAAAAAAATCACATTATCTCTACCGTAACTCCAACATACCGTGAATTGGGCGGTTGGAAGCCAACACCAGAATTTTTGATTTGGTTTGCGGGAGTATCTCACTTAAGATAGGCTAATTCAGTTGCTAGCGCTTTGGGGAAGTGGACAGTGTTAATTCCACTAGATTACTACCGGATTTTGGGTCTACCGATTCAAGCTACTGCCGAACAGTTGCAGCAGGCTCACCGCGATCGAACTTTACAGCTTCCGCGCAGGGAGTATTCCGAAGTTGCGATCGTGGCCCGCAAACAACTGCTCGATGAAGCCTGCGCCGTTCTGTCAGACTCAGACGAGCGCAAAGCTTACGATGCCAGTTTTTTAGCCAAAACTTACGATCGAGAGTCGGAAGCCGCACAGGAAGCCAAGCACCAGAGGTCGAAAACCTCAGCAGGCACGGCCACAGTCCTGCAAGACGCAGGAGAAACCGCTCCGGCAGAGTCCAAGCCTTTAGAGGCTGCTCCCGACCCCCACACTCCAAGTATTGAAATCGATGACAACCAATTCGTAGGAGCCCTGCTCATACTGCAAGAACTGGGGGAATACGAACTCGTACAGAAGCTGGGTCGCCCGTATCTTAACAATGGCAGCATCGCGATCGCAGAAGGTCGTTTCGGCGACCCCCAGCTCGTGCGGCCAGATATAGTTTTAACCGTCAGCCTTGCCTGTCTAGAACTCGGCCGCGAACAGTGGCAGCAAGGTCAGTACGAAAATGCCGCAAAATCATTAGAAGCAGGCCAAGAAGTGCTGCTGCGCGAAAGCCTATTTGCAAGCGTGAGGGGTGAAATGCAAGCCGACCTATACAAACTGCGTCCGTACAACATTTTAGAGCTACTATCCCTCCCTGAAGAAAAAGTTGCCGAGCGTCGCCGGGGACTGCAAATCCTGCGAGAAATGCTTCAAGAACGGGGCGGCATCGACGGTTCGGGAGACGATCGATCGGGTTTAGGAATAGAAGACTTCCTCCGCTTCGTGCAGCAATTGCGCAAACACCTAACCAGCAGCGAGCAGCAGACCCTATTTGAAGCCGAAGCCGGCCGCCCCTCCGCAGTCGCCACTTACCTCTCGGTCTACACCCTGTTAGCCCAAGGATTTGCCGCCAGACAGCCGTCGATGATCCGTCGCGCCAAGCTGATGCTGATGCAGCTCGGCCGCCGCCAAGACGTTCACCTGGAAAAAGCCGTTTGTTCCCTGCTGCTGGGCCAGACAGAAGAAGCCAGCAGAGCCCTCGAACTCAGTTCGGAAAAAGAACCCCTCGCCTTCATTCGCGAACATTCCCAAGATTCTCCCGATTTGTTGCCCGGACTGTGCTTGTACGCCGAACACTGGCTGCAAGAGGAGGTGTTTCCCCACTTCCGCGACTTGGCAAACCAGTCAGTCTCCTTGAAAGATTACTTTGCCGACCCGAAAGTACAAGCTTACCTAGAAGCTTTGCCACAGGACGCAGAAACCGCCAACGAATGGGTCGTGGTGCAGCCCCGCTCGGGCAAGCCCGCGGCGCGGCTGCAACCGACAGCAGGCCGATCGCCCGCAGCAGTAACCCCACCATCCGCCCCGCAGGGAGCTAGTACCGTCACCTTGACCCCCGTACCTGCCGAGACCGAAACCGCAGCCTCAGGCCCGAAATTCCAGGCAACGGCTGCTGCTGCGAGCCCTGCTGCCGCCGTCTCTCTCCCGACAGCTACGGCGGGGCAGCCCGCAGACTCAACTTCCAAGCATCGCAGGCGCCAACATTCAGGGCGCAGCGGAGCAACCGGCAAGGCGCTAACAGGCGATTTGGTCGATCGGGCGCGCACCAAGGCATCAGAAATTTCCGCCCAAGTCAAGTCTATGCCTCGAAACAGACTGGCTCTGTTTCTAGTCGCAGGTGTCCTGAGCCTTTTACTGCTGTGGTTCATACTCAGTCTGTTGGCGAGCGCGATGCAAGCGCTCTCGGGCCCATCCCTGCAAGGAGAGCAAGCCCTCGTCGGGCTGGAAGCAGCGCCCGTAGAAATCCCGGCTGTTTCCGCGGCCCCAGAGCCTGGCACTGCGGCCCCCGTGTCGGGAGCAATCACTGAAGAATCAGCAGAACAAATAGTTCAAGGCTGGCTGTCGGCGAAAGCAGCGGCTTTGGGCCCCAACCACACTGTGGAAGAATTAAAGCAAGTTCTGACAGAACCGGCTTTGTCTCGCTGGCAATTGATGGCAGACGCTCAAGAGCGAAACAACGCGCATCAGCGTTACGTACACAAGCTGCAAGTTAATGGAGTTAAGACGAATCCGACTAATCCCGATCGCGCCCAAGTCGAAGCCCAAGTAGCGGAAAAAGCCGAAGTGTTCGATCGCGATCAGCTCGTTTCTTCCCGCAACGAAAACCTGCGGGTGCGCTACGACTTGATCCGCCAAGACGGACAGTGGCGGATTATGGATTGGCAAGTGATTAAGTAAGGAATTGGTAATTGGTAATTGGTAATTTCTGCTTGCTAGTTGCTAATTACCAATTTCTGATTGTTAGTTAAATTTTTAATCCCAAAAGCTGGAGTTTTGAATTGCAGATTATTGTTGAAGGCTGGCGTTTTATTTATCATTCCTATTGCGTAGCCAATCAATTTCAACTGCTGGAAATGCTCGATCGCCCGCGAGGACAAATTGAGCTTTTCCACCGCGATATGCCTTACATAGACGCAGCTTGGGAGACGAAAATTAGTTTGTTCGATCGCCCAAATGAAACATTACTCCGCAGCATTAAGAGCCCTGGGCTAAATCAGTTAGCGGATGTTACCCTGCGAATGTACTGCCCGTGGGACTTCTCGGCATCTAGCAGCGCCGCAACTTGGGTATTTGCAGCGACAGAATGGGGGATTGTTACCAGTACAGTATTGCAGGCGATGGGGGTTAAGTCGATCGCACAAACCCCCGTTAATTCAGAAACCAAAATTATTACACCGTCGGCGTGGTCAAAAGCCGGCTTAATTCGCAGCGGAGTTGAAGCCGATCGCATAGCCGTCGTACCTTTGGGAGTCGATCCTAAGATTTATTATCCTCTCTCGGGCGATCGGCGTCAATCGCTGCGCCAAAGCTTTGGCTGGTCAAACTATTTTATATTTTTAAATATCGGAGGGCAAACGGATCGCAAAGGTATTCGCCCTTTATTAAAAGCCTTCGCTGCGGTAGTTGACAAATATCCAGATGCGAGATTAGTTTTAAAAGGTTCAGAACTGCTTTATCCGTCGAGAGACGAGATTGCTGAAGCCAGCCGAGTTGTCCTCGACGATGCCGAAAGAGCGAGAGTTTTACCGAGATTAATTTATACTGGCAGCCAGCTATCTTTTGCTCAAATAGCTGAGTTTTACCAAGCAGCAGATGCTTATGTTTCTCCCTATTTAGCAGAAGGTTTTAATCTGCCGGTGTTAGAAGCAGCAGCTTGCGGTTTGCCGGTGATTTGCACTGCGGGCGGCCCTACCGATGATTTTACGCGATCGGACTTTGCACTGCGGATTGAGAGTAAATTGACGGCTGTGGCGAGCGATGGGGAAACTTTATTTATCCTAGCTCCTGAGTGGGAACATTTGACTGATTTGATGCGCATAGCGATCGAGCAGCCTGGTATAGCTGCGAAAGCTAGGTTTGCGGGCCCGGGTTTTGTTGCTGAAAATTTTACTTGGAGGCGCGTAGTCGATCGATTGTTTGAGGTTATGGGAGGAGATAAAAAGAGAGAGGAGAAGTCTATTTTTGAGCCAATAATTTTGTAGTTTGGGCGTTTCAAGCCCTAGATGGGGAAATAGGTTTTTTCCGGCGTTGCCGAGATGGACTTTGTTAAATAGCCACAGTTCTGTTTCAATCCCTGATAGGGTTTTAGGTTTTTTCCGGCTCTACAAGCCTACTCGCCGACCGAAGATTACGTTTGTTTCAATCCCTGATAGGGTTTTAGGTTTTTTCCGGCTTTAGCATCCTCAATCAGTTGGTAGGCGCTGCTGGTTGTTTCAATCCCTGATAGGGTTTTAGGTTTTTTCCGGCTAAGGATCATCAGATTCAAGGAAAGGTGCTACTTGAAAAAAATGTTTCAATCCCTGATAGGGTTTTAGGTTTTTTCCGGCTGTTCCTGTTCGCGGTAAATTTTCCAGATGTCGGGTTTAAATCCCTGATAGGGTTTTAGGTTTTTTCCGGCTCGTAGACATCAAAGTAGTTGTGCTCGGAAATCTTCTGTTCTGTTTCAATCCCTGATAGGGTTTTAGGTTTTTTCCGGCAAAATCAGCAAGAAGCGACTGAGCCGTTACTTAGAGTTTCAATCCCTGATAGGGTTTTAGGTTTTTTCCGGCACCGGGCGTTACTCATTGGTCATCTCCTAGCCCGTTTCAATCCCTGATAGGGTTTTAGGTTTTTTCCGGCGCAATTTTGTAATTAAACGACCCAAAAATGAATGATTTGTTTCAATCCCTGATAGGGTTTTAGGTTTTTTCCGGCCTATTTCGGGGATGGTTCGCGCCAGTGCTGCATGTTTCAATCCCTGATAGGGTTTTAGGTTTTTTCCGGCTCGCTTAACTGTTGTTCGATCGCTCTTGCTGCCTCCTCTAGGTTTCAATCCCTGATAGGGTTTTAGGTTTTTTCCGGCTCGTTATTTTTTTGATGTTGCTAGCGTTGCCATAACAATAACGTTTCAATCCCTGATAGGGTTTTAGGTTTTTTCCGGCTTATTGTTGCCTACTCTCAAGATGCGAAAAATCTCCCGCCTGTTTCAATCCCTGATAGGGTTTTAGGTTTTTTCCGGCTCATCAGAACCAGCAGGGGGATATTTTACCCCAATCCGTTTCAATCCCTGATAGGGTTTTAGGTTTTTTCCGGCGCGCCTCTCCCTCCTCGACCTGAATCTATTGCTGTTTCAATCCCTGATAGGGTTTTAGGTTTTTTCCGGCGGGCAATCTCAGTAGGCGCCCAACAATCTTCGGGCTTGTTTCAATCCCTGATAGGGTTTTAGGTTTTTTCCGGCTGTGTTTCCTATAGGGGCCGGCATAGTTTTCGCTAATTGTTGTTTCAATCCCTGATAGGGTTTTAGGTTTTTTCCGGCTTGATGCACGATCAATTCCAACTTGTCTGGAAGCTTCTTGTTTCAATCCCTGATAGGGTTTTAGGTTTTTTCCGGCGCTCCCGCCGTAGAATTCAAAATCGCTCCCGCAGTACAGAGTTTCAATCCCTGATAGGGTTTTAGGTTTTTTCCGGCTTATTTTATTCAAGGAAAGTGTCTCAAATTTGAGTTTCAATCCCTGATAGGGTTTTAGGTTTTTTCCGGCACAAATACCAGAGGAATATATTCCTGAAATTGTAGTTTCAATCCCTGATAGGGTTTTAGGTTTTTTCCGGCCCTTAGAAGGCTGAACGTCAGTAGCAGTAACGGTTTCAGTTTCAATCCCTGATAGGGTTTTAGGTTTTTTCCGGCGGGGAGCCGGAGGGTCTGCGGCTTCTTTTTCTTTGTTTCAATCCCTGATAGGGTTTTAGGTTTTTTCCGGCCTTAATGATTGCCGCTGCATTTTCGATTCTAAAAAATGCCTCGTTTCAATCCCTGATAGGGTTTTAGGTTTTTTCCGGCACAAAGCGAAGGGGTAGCGCTAGCAATACTGATGTTTCAATCCCTGATAGGGTTTTAGGTTTTTTCCGGCTTGACTTTTGGTGGCTGCCACTGCCGCGTGGCTGGCTACCGAGTTTCAATCCCTGATAGGGTTTTAGGTTTTTTCCGGCCCCAATATCTCGCATTACCACCAGATCGTACAAAAGTTTCAATCCCTGATAGGGTTTTAGGTTTTTTCCGGCTTAGCTCTTAATGAAATATCAATACCGCCAATTGTACCGTTTCAATCCCTGATAGGGTTTTAGGTTTTTTCCGGCGTAAGGTAGAATTCATGAGTGAATGCTTAGGCATGTTTCAATCCCTGATAGGGTTTTAGGTTTTTTCCGGCCCTAAAATGCTTAATCCAAGCTTGGTTCCTATCGAGTTTCAATCCCTGATAGGGTTTTAGGTTTTTTCCGGCCCCAATAAGTTAAAGAGCGATCTGAATGGAATCAGAAAGTTTCAATCCCTGATAGGGTTTTAGGTTTTTTCCGGCTTAATAAAGAGGCGGTCGAGAAGTTTCTTGACGAAGTTTCAATCCCTGATAGGGTTTTAGGTTTTTTCCGGCCTAGCAGAAATAGTTAAAAAGTTTCAAGTTTTAGGTTTCAATCCCTGATAGGGTTTTAGGTTTTTTCCGGCCCAAATTAGCTGCCAGCGCCAATCTATCTGATTTGAATTCCCGTTTCAATCCCTGATAGGGTTTTAGGTTTTTTCCGGCAGCCCGTTCCAGAAGCCTTGCTGTATTTGGTTTTCAAGGTGCAGTGCCGTAAATCTCAAACAAAATTACCATTCCAGCCTGCGGCTTGTCAATACCAAAAAATTCATACTCACTCCAAAACCTTATCCTGTAAAGCTTTCACAATTTACGTGAAGCGTTTTTTTATAGGAGGGGCATCAAACTCTAGCTGCACGTGAGTTTGAGCGGAAAAATTTGATACCCCGATTTTAACACCTACCCATTCACGGAAACTAAGCAAAAAATATAGTGCGATCGGCTGGCACTACC
Source organism: Microcoleus sp. S28C3 (assembly GCF_036700785.1). Lineage (NCBI taxonomy): Bacteria > Bacillati > Cyanobacteriota > Cyanophyceae > Oscillatoriales > Microcoleaceae > Microcoleus > Microcoleus sp. S28C3. The sequence goes on from NZ_JAUBPO010000073.1 coordinate 8,524, forward strand.
CCACCAATGCGTTCGATCTTACCCTGACAGCAAGCGCACAGCGGGAAAAACAAAATACTGTCTTCGTTCGGTTTGATGACTTTGTTAAGGCGCGATCGCAACTTAGCATACTGAGTCTCGCTCAAATCAGCACACTCAAACACACTGTACTGCATCCACTGCCCATAGGATTTCAGCATTTTGTGAATCTTTGTCCGGCGCTTATCTTCCGAAATATCGTAAGAAATCAGAATGTGCATATCTAGTACAAAACTAAAGGTGGATATTTGTCAATCTCGCCCATCAAATATTTCGCCAACAGCCGGCCTTGAATTTCAAAAGCTTCTTGATAGGTACACTTGCGTTTCAAAACAGGATGCTTAAACTCAGACTGCTTTTTCTTTTCATACAACTTCAGAAACTCTTTCCGTCCCGTTTCCGACAGCCGCACCACATTACTCAGAGGTTCCACAGTAAAATCATTCAGCGTCAGAATCCGGCGGTTAATCGCATTCAAAATGATACTGTCTGCTACCAAAGGGCGGAACTCTTCCATCAAATCAAATGCTAAACCCACGCGGCCGTAGCGCTGCATATGAAGGTATCCTAAATAAGGGTCAAATCCCACAATATTAATCGCGCTTTGTACATCGTGACGCAGCAGCGTGTAAGCAAAATTCATCAAGGAATTCACCGGATCGGTAGCAGGGCGGTGTCGCGGTTGAAACACAAAGCCTTCCGCGCGAATTAATTGGTTGAAAACTCTGAAATATGCGGCACTTCCAGCACCTTCCTGTGCGCGCAAGGAGTCAATATTGTCAGTTTTGTCAAGTTTGGCGATCGCATTTGAAATTTGCATAATTGCCGAACTTAAATTTAGTTCCGAATGTTCCCGCTGAGTTTGAGATAAACTGGTGCGATAGTTCTTCAATTTCCCGCGAATAAAACCCCGGACAACATGAATAGCTTGGGGAGTTTCCCCCGCCGCTTTCCACTGAGCATTGCGAACGAAAATGTTTTTACTTAATTCCGGTTCCAGCTTGCCCAAATAGTGACCGGTATCGGTGATAAAAGTCAGAGGAATTTTCCGTTGTAGCAATTCTGCGATCGCCGCCGGGGAAATAGTCGCCCGTCCCAAAATCACCACTCCATCTAAATGAATCAAAGGCACATCTTGTAAGATTTGATTCTTTGCCTTGACATTCAGCCGTTCATCAGTTTTCCCGATAAACACATCATCTTGATTGATATACAGTGTCCCCACGATCGACTCCTAAATTTGTAGTTTGGATTAATTAGCTTCTTGATAGCGCAGGACTTTCTCAGCAGCTTGCGGCAAACATTGCTGATAAAGGCTGCAACCTTGACAGCGTTTGCTATAATTAGGTCGAGGCATTGTGCCTGTTTGCAGCAAAAATTGGATAGCGGTGATAGTGGCGATCGTCTCCTGTCTCAACCCCTCAGAAATCTCCACTAATTGCCGCTGATGCGACTGCGCGTAATACACATATCCAGTCGCAATAGTTTTCCCGGTCATCTCCTCCAAACAAAGCGCTTGGGCGCAAACTTGCAACTCGTCATTATCCCATTCCCCCTTCCGTCCCCGCTTGTATTCCACCGGATAAATCTCACCCTCAGCCGACTCAATCAAATCCGATTTTCCAATCAGTTTGTAGCGCTCAGACTTCAGCCAAATTGCCCGAACCTGCCAAGTTTCATCGCGGTTAATCTCGCTCATCGTGTGAACGCGGTCGTGCAAACTCGTCCCTTCAATGGTATACTGATTGTCCGCAAATTCGCCCGCACAAAACATCCGCCAGCAGCGGTGAGCGCAATAGGAATACTGGTTGAGAGATGCCATCGAAATGTAATCAAAATCGTTCATGATTGTAAGGGTTTGTAAGAGATTGGTAATTGGGAATTAGTTATCCGCCAGTCCGCCAGGGGTTGAAACATTTAATTTCCCTGTGGGGGCGAAAGAATGTGAGGAATTAGTGCTCCACCAGTCCGCCAGGGGTTGAAACCCCTGTCTCATAGCTAAAGTCGGTTGAAACCGACTGAAGAAGTAATTTAATCATGGATGATATTTTGAGCTGATAGGTAACAGTAAGCGCAAAGGTTGAAACCAACTGAAGAAGTAATTTAATCATTCATACTTGCAGTCCTCTTAAGAGGACTTTAGCTTTGAGGCATGGGTTTCAACCCCTGGCGGACTATGGGTTTTACGTTAAGTTATCAAGAACTCTTATTAACAACAATCCGCCGAGTCATTCCCATCCCCATCGGAGTTTTTCTCCCCACCCCGCAGTAAACAGCAAAATCAGCCAAAGCGTTAATTTGCTTAATAACTAAAGGCTCCACATCTCCCAAAATCCGATAACTAACCTCCCCAACCATGCCGACAAAATCGCTTTGATAGTTAGTCAATCTTTCACTTCGGATATTGACAAATGTAGAAAAAAGTGCATCGAAGGAAAGATCGGGAATTGCGATCGGGCTGTACTTATTCCACCGACTGAGGAGACTATTAAAAACGCAATCTCTAGTAGGAATCACCGAATCAAATTTTCCCTGCCTAAAAGTAGTAGGAGTCGCAAAACTGAAGGCAATTAAACGATTAGTTTCGGAAGCGCGATCGTACAATTGAGAGTAATCGCAAGCATTAGCCCAAGGCTGATCTACTTGGGGCGTTCCGAGAATCTTAGTAATCATCAAATCGGCGGGCCCTAGATGCCACGGCTTCGACGGATTGAGGTTCAGCCAAAGCTGAGTTAACTTGCCAAATAAAGTGTCATCAAGCAGAGTAATCCGCCACCAACAGAGGGTGTGTTCTGGAATCGATTCTGTGTGTTCCCATTGGAGGAAATGGTGTTTTTTGAAAGGGCATTTTTTAGTTTGCAAAGGGCTGAGGGTGAAAGATTTTTGGGCGGCGGCATCGTGGAGGCGATCGCCGAGTTTTTTGTCAACGGAACTCACGAGGGTGAGGAAGAGGGCGTGCAGGTGTCTTCCGGTGAGGTATCCGGGGGGAATCGGGGCCAGGGGAAGGATGTTGAGGACGAGGCTGTGTGGCATATTGGTTAATGGTTGGTTGGGTTGATTTTCTAAATGATTAAAGGCTCGTCATCTGGAAGACGTAGCTGCTTGCTTTTCATTGCCATAGTTAAGATTCCTGCTAATCCGGGTAAAAATCTGTAATTCTCTTTTTGAGCATCGTCACAAGCAATGACGATCGGATATGACACAATTCCTTGCTTTCGGAGTTGGAAAATAGCAGCAGCATTTTTGACTCCGCAAACTATTACCCCCGGTAGCAACTGTTTTTCCAGGACTTTGAGAAGAGGAGTTGGTGCGATCGCATTTTCCAGCCGTCGTTCAATCCGACAATTGGGAAAAGCAGTTAACTTGTTGAGTTCTTTGTTGAGAAACTCTTGCCAACTGTCGCGATATCGCAACCTAAAATTCAATGTATAGGTCGCTTGAGCGCGTGCTGTCACCTCAACAAATTCGCCATCTTCAGCAAATTCGTAATAACGCAAAAGATGGAGAGGGTCTAAAATTGTTTCTTCAGAACTATCGAGCAATAAACCTTGAGGATCGCGGATGGGGAGACTTTCAAACAAGCTAGAACGGAATTGAAACAGCGGTGCATAGCTACCACTCCAAATCTCAGCAAACTCTTTTAATTCTTTACCAGCATCAGCATCTTCTTGAAACAAATTTTCAAATTCTTCTATGCTAGCTCTTTGTGCTTTTAGTTCCTCAACTTCAAGCGGATAGTGAACCTCTAAAAACTTTCTGACAAAAGCTTGACCGCCCTTGATGTATTTCCACTGACTTTTGAGAGTTAGTTTTTTCGCAGAGACTTTGACAATATTTTCCGCCCCGCGCAGAGTCCGCATTCGGCCGCGGTAATAGTCCCAGTCGCGATTTCCTCCGAGTGTTTCTTTCAGAGTATTGAAAAGTTGGGCTATTAATTCACTACCGGGTAAATTCTCAAATTTTTCTTCGAGTTCTAAAAGAGGACGGGCAATTTCTAGGGAGGCTTCCGAACGCCAATAAACGTCTAAGAAGGGTTTGTCAAGACAGGGAAGGCTGTCAAGAATTTGTTTGAGTGCGGCGCGTCCTCCTGTACAATCTAGGGTGGATAAACCTTGTTCCCAAGCCTTATCGGGTAAATAGGCGATCGCCTCTGAATCAATATTAGTTTCAGCTTTACCCAATACCCGCCCAACTCGTCCCAATCGCTGCCAAAAAGAGAAGCGATCGCGACTGGAAAAAATCAACCAATCTAGATTTTGCCGCGTCGGTTCAGGATTTCTTTCAAAGTTAAATCCGACATCTACAGTGCTTGTTGCTAGAATAATCGGGCGTTGGGCTGCTAATTTGCGCTCGCCCTTGGGAGTCGAACCCGTAATCCGTCCGAATTTACCGCCCAAACCTCTTGCATAAAGCAAATCTGCCAAACGATTGATGTGGTCTTTAGAATCGAGAATTACCGCACCGTTGCGATCGGGCTTTTCTCGAAAACGGTTGACAACTTCCTCTGCTAATTCTAGCAACCACTGGTCTCTTTCAGCTTGCGATCGCAATTCAAGATTAACTGCTGTTTGCGACGGTAAAAGATGAGAATTGCTTATTTCTTCATTAATCCAGGCGATTTTGACACCCTTAAACTCTAAATTTTTTAATGCTAACTGACAAGCTGGTTCCGGTGTTGCTGTCAGCAAAACCACTCGTCGCCCGTATTGAAAAAAGCCAAAAACGTATGAATAAGCTAGATAAAACAGCAAACTCACTAACTGTTTGGCATCATATAAATGAAATTCATCAAAAATGACCGTACCAAACTTTTGATAAAAAGCACTGGCGATGTTTGTGCGATCGTTCTTATTGTAGGCAAAAAAAGTCGCGTAGTAAAAAATGTCAGGATTAGTCACCAAAATAATTGGTTTATCTGCCCCTACATCCGAGAAAACAGTAGCCGGATTTCGCAGTACATTGTACAGCTTCTCACCCGGACGATTGCCAACTTTATCATTAGGCCATTCCCTAACTTCTCTAGCAGAAGCAGCTTTCACAACGTGACGCAAACCAGCTTCGCGGACAAACTTTTCGGCCGCTTCCCGCTGTTGCTCGACTAAAGCATTAGTTGGCGCAATATAGACAGCACTTTGAGTTGGATTGTGCTTTAGCACTGCTAGTGCAGCTTGAGTTTTTCCCGTGCCAGTTGGAGACAAATCGAGAACAATATCAGCGTTTCGAGACTGTTCAAATACATCAACTTGATGCTGTAGTGCATTTTTCATAAATGTCAACTCATTTGGCAGGGATGCACAAGCTGAAATACTTCGAGGTTCTAGCTTTGTAACTAACTTTTCCTTAGCCATTTTGTCTCCCTCCACAACAAAAATATAAGTTGGCGGGAAGAATCATTTCACCAATCTGCCAAGCTGCACCTCGGAAAGAAAGGTTTTTCAACAAAGGTGCTGGCGGCATGGAAATTAAATCAAATGACAAAAGCTCTAAATTGGGCGGTAAATCAGCTACACTTAAATAAGCCTGACTTTGATAATCGCCACTCGGCAAAAGAGCTATTTCAAGTTCAGATAAAACATTCACCTTGACTTTACTCATGAATTTACCCAAGCGAATGTAATCCGGTAATTCGCAATTTCCCAACACCAAAGTCTGAAATTTGTTGCCGCGTTCAATCATCCGCAACCGTCCGGTTTGAGGAAAATTACTTGCTCTAAATGAACTCGGTTTTTTTCCTTGTCTTTGAATTGGTAAATCTTCCCGGGCTGTAGCGACGCGGTTATTAGTCATCGCGTACCAATAAGCATCAGAAAGTGCATTGAACCGCTCAAATCTGAATGTTACTCTGCCGTTGATTGGGGAAGCTGGCAATACATAACAAGCTTGTGCGATCGGTTCTAAATCTTCTTTGTAGGTTGGTCGTCCTGTTGCCTCACCTTGAAGGCGATAGGGGGAACGTACCCAGCCAAAAGCATAGGCAAGGGCATAGTTCCCGATCGCACCTTCAGTGTAATAGGTATCAGACAACTCCCTAGAGGCAAAAAAGACTGGTTCTGCACACCACAAATCGACTATTTTTGCCTTTTCAAACGGAAGTGTTGACATAGATTAACTCTCTGTTTCTACAGGTGTCTTTTTACTTTTGCCTTTGCTCTTTTTCTCAGCAGGAGGCAGACGGAAAGGCTGGTATGATTTATCCAAGCGCTTGAGAAAGTTATCGCGTTCTGTTTCAGACCAGTGGCGGTCTACGTCTTCAATTAAACTTGTTAATTCATTTTCAGAAAGCTGCATCGAAACTCCGCGCTTGTTAGTCCAATTTGCAATTACTTGTTTGATGGCTGCACTCAAATCATCAGTATCGAAAGGATGCTCTAACGGCTTTGGCAAAGCATCATAAGTAGCTTGTACCAATTCGAGAGAACTAGGTAGTTCTGCAATGCTGCCAAAGACTCCTAATATCTGATTTTCCATCCGTCCAACTCGGCTGGAAACAGCGCCGTAGCGACTTGTTAACAGAATGTTGCCGATGACATAGCGCAACTCGTCAGCCGTGACATCTTTGAGGGTGACGACATCAATAAAATGGACTCCAGGTTTGATATATTCACTGGTATTTAAAGCGGTTGATGCTTTAGTATCTTCTTCGCGCTTCAAACGCATTGTGCCATTTTCGTAGATAGCATTGATTGTGCGATCGCCTACAGCTTGAGCAGTCGTCAAAATACTAAAAGCATCTTCAGTCCAAACTCGGCTTTTTTGAGCGCCGCGGCCTCCAGCAGCAAAACCGTACAGAAAACAATCGACGCACATTTCGCAAGGTGCATTGGTGTTTAGGGAACAAAGAGATCCTTCTTTCGGACTTGTATAAAGAAGTTCGTGCGCCCTTAAGAATTCGCGTCCCCGCCGCCTTTCTGGTGCTACCTGTTTGCGCTTAGTCATCACCAAACGTTGCACGATTGTCTTTTTATCTTCTAAACCAGCAGGGACAAATTCGCTGCACATCGGTTCGCCAGAACCTTCTGTGCGAAAAATAGTTTCAGAATGAGTTGTCCTGAGAACAACTAAACTGACAATTCGCCCTTTGGGAAAATTTTCGTAACTGGGAGCAAGAACTGGATTAAGCTTGTTAATTGACATGGGAACCTCCTAATTAATTAGACAGATTTGGTGGTTTCAACAGAATCATTTTCTAACTCTATTTTGAGCGAACGACGAGCATCTTCTAAGAAAAATAAATAAGCTGCTTCTAGGGTTTTTTGATCTGTCAAAAGCTTATCAGCGCGCTCGTTGTAAACCTCTTTGTACAGCTTTCTCAAAACCCCATAGTATGCTTTGATTTGCTCGTACTTAGTGTTCCCTACTCCATGTTCGCGGATGCGATCGAGCCGAGTATGATATTGCTGTACCAAAGCGGCAAAAATTACATCCAAATCCAAATGAGCTTTTTGGGAACGGATGGCGGAAGTAAAAGCTGTAAAAGGTTCGGCTTGGGCTGTGCGCTTAAAAGAACTTCCCCAAATTTTAGCGGTGGCAGCAATTTGAGCGGCTTCTTTGAGATATTGGGTTAAAAGTGCATTTTCATTGGGCATAAGACTCTCCAGTAAACTATTCAACGGCTCGCGAATGCGACTCCAAATTACACTCAGATTAGGTTCATCTTGTTCTCGCAAAGTCCAACGCAGCAGCACATAATAAAGGTCAAAAGGTTGTGCTGCTGCACGGGCTAAATCGTACAAACAATCATCGGCTTTCTGAATGCTGGCAACTGCGATCGCTAGTTGGCCGATACAGCGCAGCCGCTTGAGAATTTTCTCGGCTTCTTCACGGCTGTATTGTCCGCTTCCTAGCAAAGTTTGGAGTGCAGCCGGAATTCCCTCTACTCGCCCGTAAATATCTAATGATATTTCTACTTCTAAGTTGCTGCTGAGGGTGAAGGGAAAGCCAAATTCTAAAGACAAAGATAGTTCTAAAGCTAGTCGCAGTGACTTGAGCAAAGCAACAGAAGCATTAGCATCTCCCCAAACTATGGCTTCGGTAACAGTTGCATGGATAAATTCTGGACGTTTGGGAAAGGCAATTCCTACAACTTTGTTAGCTTTAAATTCCAGAATATTGTCTTTGTACAGCTTAAACTCGTCAACTGTTACTGTACCGCCTTCAGCATTTGTAGCGGCTAGTTGTTTTAAATGTTCTCGCCAAATTCTCAGTAATTCTGGAGAAGAACCTTTCGGTAATGCTAGGTGCAAATAGATGGGGTCTTTTTTATTAGCAGCCGGAAAATTTGCCCCGATAGCCATTAACTGATAAGCCAAGGCGGCCATTGAGTCTGCTTGCCTTTTTGGTTCTGCACTGCTTCCACCCGGTAAGCGATTTGAGAAAACTTGAACTTTTGTACCGGGGGGCATATTGCCAGAAACTAAGTCGTCTGTTTCGCTGAAAGTAGACCCAAGAGAACAGCGTTTGCGAGGATTTGCTTCTATATAAGCATTCAGTTCGTCAATTCCGTTCCATTGAATTGCGATCGGCAAACTCAAAGTTTTGGCAACTGCTGCGACTATTTCTTCTGAAGCCTCAGATGCCTCTGGTTTGTGCGTGCTTTCTTTTCTCAGTTGGAAAGATTCGCGCAGTGCTTCTAGAATGCCCTCTAATCCTTTTTGAGCGGCTTTGGCTGCAAATAAAGGTCGCCCGTATTGTCCGTTAAAGGGTTCAATTGCTGCTCTTTGCTGTTGTGAAATGCCAACACAAGCTGCAATTTTGTCCCAAACTTCTTTCGGATTAATTCCTGCTTCTCGATAGCTGAGATAAGCAGTTTTCAATCCTTCGGCGATCGCAAATTCTTCTGCATTGCCAACGGGCAGCAAACCAACGGCTGCTGCGTTATCCACGGCACTTGCGCCCGCAGTATCGCCCCACTTGGCAATATCTTTATTGATTTTATCTGCCTTGAATCCAGCTTTTTTCTTTTCCAATAAAGCCTGCACATTTAGCAGCACTTCCTCAACATTTTGCTGGATAGCTGATTGAGCAATTTTAATCCCATCTTTGGTGGCTCGTACCAACCGTTCGATATTATTGCCAAAAACTAGGTCAATTTTTTCTTGCCAACAAGCAGCTATCTCCGCTGTTAAATCAACTGCTGGTAAGTTTTCTCCTTCAAACAGTTCTCCATCTGGAAAAATTGCTAAGGTCGTCAACCCGTATTTTTGCAAAACTTCTTCGCAAGCCCCAAGTAACAAAGCTGTGATGTAACCTCTGTCTTCAGATACCCGCACTCGAAAAAGTTTACTGGGACGATTAAAGGCAACGGTTAATTCTGTTTGAACTTTCCGAAAACGTTCGGATTCGGGAATTCCTAAATCGAATAAATCCGCCCCTGTTAACATTGCGGCCCAGCGATCGATCGCCGGATCTTCGGGTAAAAATATCGCCGCATCGCTGCGGTTGTGACCTGAGTGGCGTTCTATCAACTTTCTGGCTAATTCAAAGTCATTTTCTGTGACAACAAAGCTGAGTACGCAAGCTTTTTCTAACTGTTCTTGCAAGAAAGTTCGATTTCTGGCTAAAGTTTTGACATTCCGTTCTTGGGAATCTAATTTGTTGAGGTCGTGAACGGCCGTTGCTGCTAGCAGTACAGGTCGCTTGTCTTCGGGGACTCCCCCGATGCGGCTGACTGTCAACATCAACTGACAGGCCGAGTCAAGATGTTCTGCAAGGGTTGTCCCTTCCCTGACGCCGTACTGGTGATGGGCTGCGTGACGTTCGTAAAGCTGGGGTCGAATTTCGCTGAAATACCGTTCTTCTAAGGTTTTGGGAGGACGGTTCAAAAGTCGGCGCTGGTTTGACACGATCGATTCCTCATGTAAAATTTCCTGCTTGGGACAAGCTTTTGAGTTGCCAACAACTTCTGTAAGTGCAATGATTGTACTTTCGGGGTGTGCAAGCTATTACTATTTACAATAAAATCAATATAGCACGTATTTAAATAAGTGCAAGTGTAATATAGAAAATGTCGCGAAAAAAAGAAGCACTCACCCTTTCAGTTCCGCCGGAAACCAAGGAACAGCTAGAGGCGATCGCCCTTCGCCTCGGTATCTTTTGGGGCAAATCCCCCAGTGTATCTGGGTTATTGGTGGCGATCGCCCAGCACAAGTTAGAAGTTGGTGAACCCTTCACCCTCAACTCCACCCAAGTGGCAGCTTTGCAGCAAGCCATCAGGCTTCTCCTCGACTCAAAATACGCAGCACAAGCTCAAGCTGTGTCAAATCTACTGATAGAGCGAGGAAATCTGGAAGCCCCCCTGCGTCAATCGCTGCTGCAACAGGTGAGCAAACCTACCGTAGCGTCGCGCATTCAAGCCGAAGCGCAGATCGATAAACAGCAACCCTTTCTTGTCCTGTACCGCAATCCCAAAGGAGAGGATTTAGCTTATACAGCCCGCTATGCCGAGATTTCCTTTCAAGAAAAGCGCTTTTACCTGGAAATTTGGTGCGAAGAGACCGAAGACATCAAAAATCCCGATTATCCAGAACTCATCCACAATCGCTGTCTGCGGTTCGATCGCATTCAGGCGATCGTGCCAACAGACGGACAGTGGAGACAACAAGGCCTAGATTATTTAAAAGTGTACTTACACTTTTATCGTGGGATGGTGACAGCCTACGAAGCCAGACTCAGAGATATCAGTAATGAAGTCATCGGAGATGTCCGTCAAGTAGTGCGGCGCGTCTCTAATCCCTTCTGGCTGATTCGAGAAGTCTTTCGGTACGGCAAAGATTGCGTTATTGTGTCGCCCCACAATGTGCGCGATCGCTTCCAACAAGAACTGATCGACCTCTGCCGCCAGTACAACCTCTAAATCCGCGATTAGATCAAAAAAAAGCAGCCTGTAAAGGCTGCTTTGACAAATAAACCGTTGTTGAGTTAGAGGAGAAAACTTTAAATCGAATTAAAATTACCGCTGTTTCAACTCCTGCCTGAGTTTCCACTATTTTTATCTACCGCTGACTCACCTTGCCTTCAGAACAAAACTTCAAATCCCGATTAGAATGCTGCTGAAAGTTCGTTGACCACTTTCACTCGGCCTCTGAGCACCGCCCGCAACAAGCGGTTGACGCAGCCTCTCTCTTCATCATTCAGAGAGTCATCGAAGGTGGCGGCCATCAAACCGTAGCGATCCGCCAGAGTCAAAACGCCTGTATCGGTTACAGAAGCGAGGATTTCAGAGATAGCGCCGGGGAGGAGTTGTACGGGGTGCATGGCAGTGCGGTTGAATTCGATATATTTATCATCTTCTGGTTTCCTCAAAAGATCGGTGATATTAATGAGGCCGCGAATGTGATTCTCTAGGGTGAAAGCAAGTGATCCGAGTAGAGTAAAGTTGTGACTTGCGTCACAGGGCCATAGATTGCCACGGGCAATTCCATCCCGCGCCGATTTTTGGGTAGGACGTGGGGCTGACGGCATTTCGCTAAAATGATGGTTAATCCCCCAACCAGTTTAATTTTTACCCCTGTACCGAAAATGCTTGATTTTCTCAATCCCATCTTGGGCCGCAAGCCCGCTCGCATCAAAGCCAATGTTGAAATCTATACTTGGCAAACCTGTCCCTACTGCATCCGCGCCAAAACTTTGCTGTGGTGGAAAGGCGTAAATTTCACGGAATACAAAATTGATGGCGACGAAGCCGCTAGAAAAGCAATGGCCGATCGCGCTAACGGACGCCGCAGCGTACCCCAAATTTTCATTAATAACCAACACGTAGGCGGCTGCGATGACATTCACAAACTCGATGGAGAAGGACAGTTAGATCCGCTGCTAGCTCAACCAGCAGTTTAAATTAGTGTAGGTTGGGTTTCGTTCCAACTGCTCAACCTACAAATTTACAAATCTTTGGCAAATTTACTTAGATTATCTTGCCGCCATTTAGCATCGGCGCGCCTGTCTGTTTGCACTTCTAAGACGCGAATCCCGCTATTTGGCAGCGAAATTAATTTTTGTTTGAAGTGTTCCCAATCCTCAATTACCTCGTGTTCCACGCCGTAAGTTGCACACAACTGAGCAAAATTGATATCCTGCGGCGTGGCAAAAAAATCTTCAAAGGGCGGGTCAAATTTGGCAACTGGTAACATTTCAAAAATTCCCCCACCGTTGTTATTAATTAATATGATTGTCAGATGACCAACAAATTTATTTTTAATTAAAAAACCGTTTGTATCGTGCAAAAGAGTTAAATCACCTGTTAGGATGATGCTGCTTTGATTGCGGTGAGCAACTCCCAAAGCTGTTGACAATGTGCCGTCTATACCGTTAGCGCCGCGATTGAAAAACGGCTTTATTTCTAAATTGTTCGGCTTCCAGAAAAACTCTACATCTCTGACGGGCATACTGTTGGCAATAAATATCGGTGTTGCTGGTGGCAAAATTTGGGAAAGCAGCCAGGAAACTTTGGGCTCGATTATGTTGTTAATTGCTGATATTTTTTGGTCTATTGTTTGTCTGACTTGGATTTCGGTGTTGCGCCAAAGTTGGAGGTATTTGTTTGAGGGAGAGGTTAGAACCCCCCCTAACCCCCCCTTGCTAAGGGGGGGGACAAGAGTTGATTCACCCTTGTTAAGGGGGGGGATTTGAGGGGATATATTAGTGGTAGCAGTGGTTAGAACCCCCCCTAACCCCCCCTTGTTAAGGGGGGGGACAAGAGTTAATATAGTTGCGAGATTTTCTACGGAGGTTCGTAGGTGAATTGTTTTGCCGTGTAGCGGATCGAAGTTGTGGTGGCTGGGGTCGATTATGTAGCGTTTGGGTTGGGTTTTATCTAGCCAGTTTCGCAGTTCTTTACTTGTGGGCAAGTCTCCGATTTGAATGGCGATTTCTGGGGTTAATTTATCTGCTAGTTCGCGGTTTCGCAGGATTAAATCGTAGGTGGAAATTAGATGGGGGTTTAGTTGGGCGTAGTTTCTGACTGGGGATAGTCCTTCTGCTAAAACTGGCCAGTTTAAGGATTTAGAAATTTGGGCGATCGCACTACAGTATTTTTCGGCAAATTGAGGCTGTGCAACGCCTGCAATAATTATCCCTCGATCGCACTTTTGCCATTGTTGCATTGTACTTTCTTCTCCCCCCCTTAACAAGGGGGGGCTGGGGGGGGTAGAGCTTTCTCCTGCGAAAATGGGTTCTAATCCTGCAAAGAATTCTTCGGGATTGAATTGTGTTTCTAAAACTTCTACAGCTATGTCTGGAACGGGTACAAGTGGGTCGCGAAACGGGATGTTGAGGTGGACGGGGCCTGGTGTTGGAAATTGCGATCGCTCCCAAGCATACACGATCGTCTGCCGCAGATAGTCTAGCATTCCTATGGACGCAGAAGGTATCGCTAATTCGGCTTGCCAGTTCGGATAATTGCCGTATATTTTCACTTGGTCGATCGCTTGTCCGGCGTGACAGTCGCGCAGTTCGGGAGGTCGATCGGCGGTGAATATTAGCAGCGGAATTCGACTTTCTCTGGCTTCTATTATCGCAGGATAAAAGTTGGCGGCTGCGGTTCCCGACGTACAAATTAGTGCTGTTGGCAAATATGATTTTTGGGCGGTTCCTAATGCAAAAAAACTTGCTGAACGTTCGTCGAGTATGGGAATAGTTTCTATTTTTTTGTTTTGAGCAAAAGCTATTGTTAGCGGTGCCGATCGCGAACCGGGACAAATCACGGCTGTAGTTAATCCCAGTCGTTGCAATGTCTCTGCTAATACGGAAGCCCAGACGGTATTTGTGTTGCGAAAATCTATTGGCATTGCTAAATCTGAGTAGCTCAACTCTGTATTGTGCTACGATATTATACCGAAATAATTGTCAGGATACATTTTTATGATTCTTGAGGCGGTTGTGCTGAATGTCAAATCTGGCTGTGAGGGTGATTTTGAGATAGCTTTTAGAGAAGCCTCCAGTCTGATAGCGTCTATAGATGGATATTTATCTCACGAACTTCATCGCTGCACAGAAGTTCAAGGAAAATATCTCTTATTGGTGAGATGGGAAAATTTAGAAGCTCATACAATTAAATTTAGGAATTCCGCTGAATATCAAGAGTGGAAAAGAATGCTTCACCATTTTTACAATCCTTTTCCCATAGTAGAACATTTTGAGGAAGTGAAAATTAAACATTAACACAGACTCAATCAATTAGCTAGACAACTCTACATTCTGCCAATTAGCTGAATTAGACTAAAGCATTTAAAAGTGGCTGCAATTTGAGCTGAATTTCTGCTAGTTCTTTCTCAGGTTCGGAACCCGCCACAATACCGGCACCAGCATAAAGTATCGCCCGATCGCCATCGATTAAAGCCGATCGAATGCCGACGGCAAATTCGCCGTTTCCCCTGCGATCGATCCAGCCCAGGGGTGCTGCGTACAAAGAGCGATCGCAGCTTTCGCAGCGGCGAATTTGTTCTAGGGCAATATCTCTCGGCACGCCCGCTACCGCTGGGGTTGGATGCAGTTGAGCTAAAATCTTTAATAAATGAATATCAGGGGGGATTTGAGCAGTTATGGGTGTCCACAAATGCTGAATGTTTGATAGTTGCAGCAGTCTGGGTACTGGGGAAAAATTGGGAGTTATGCCGAGTTTTGACAAGCGATCGACAATAAAGTCAATCACAACTTGATGTTCTCGAATATCTTTCTCGCTTTCTAGCAATCCGTGGGCTAATTTCGCATCTCCCGCCTCAGTTTTTCCTCTCGGTGCTGAACCTGCTAAAGCATCTGTTAATAACTGATTTTTGTGAATGCTAATTAAACGTTCTGGACTGGCACCGATAAAATTTTGTCCTTTGCCGTTACTGGTTGAAAATACATAGCAATCTGGATAGCTGAGGCGCAAGTTGTTTAATGAATCTATTAAACTGAAAGGGGTTTTAGAAATTACATTGATTGCTTGGGATAAAACAATTTTACTAAAATATTTAGAGGCTATCAATTCTAAAGCCGACTTGACTGATGTTTTAAATTGACTGGCATCATTGACTGGGATTTGTTTCAAAGATATCGAACTGTCGATCGCAGTAGTTAGTTTATGGTATTTGTGAGATTCTATTCGATCGAAGGTTTGCCAAATATTTTCAGCGATGTTTTTAATGTTTATATCTTTTTCTATTACGGCATTGGCGACGATAATGCAGCTATCTTTCTGTCTGGTAACTTGCCATTTGGGTAAAAATATGGTGGCGGGCGGAAAGTAAGAATTAGGGGCAAGGTTCTCATCAAAAAAAGCAAAACTACAAAAAAAGTGAGGCCCGCTAAATGGCAAGCGTTCCGCACCAATGGTAATTGTATTGGCAAGTGTTGAACGAATAAAATTTTGAGCTAAGGCAAACCGATCGGTTCCTGCTACTGTGAGATGGATTGCCGAATCAAGGGCTGCGATCGCAAAACTTTTGCCGACAATTGGGTTTCTTTTTTCAAAGTAAAAGTGCCGCTGACAAGGTTCGGAAATCTCTTGCAGTACAGCTAGCGGATCGAGGGGGTAAATTTCCTGAGAAATACTAACTATTTTTGTGCGATCTTTTTCAGCTAAAGACTGCTGGCAATTTAACAGAAACTGATGCAGTTGATTGCGGTCTTGCAAGAGATTAGCGCGGTGCGGTATTACTGTCATGAAAGCGAGAATAGCAGATTTGTCAGATAGAGTGTGGGTTTGTCCGGCTAAAACCCCTATTTCGATCTAAGCACGGCAGGGCGATCGCAAAACACGACCTTTTAAGTTTCCCTCCCTGTTTGGGCTCTGTTGGGGAAAAAAACCGACCGTCGGGCGATCGATCGAAACATTTAGACACAAAACTTTAAGATTGAGCGACTAAATCTCGACTCTCATGCGATCGACCCCCAGAGGTTTGCACACGGGCATTACCGGGCGTGCGATCGCCCGCAAAGCCTCTCAACGGATGCCCCCCGCGCACTCAACCCGATGCAGAGTAGACTTTCTTGACCAATAAAATTGTAAAATTACTACGCTGCTATCAATTGAATCAAGTTTGTGTAATGACAACAAAGTTAATTGAACGTCCAAATAGTAAATTGTGGCTGGCGGCAATCAAGCCGCCCATGTACAGCGTTGCGGTGATTCCTATTTCAGTTGGAACTGCAATTGCTTTTGCCGAAAATCAAACGATTAATTCGTCAATTTTTTCGACCTTTTTAATTTCAGCCATTTTGATTATAGCATGGCTGAATCTCAGCAATGATGTATTTGATTCGGAAACAGGAATCGATAAAAACAAAGCACATTCCCTAGTTAATTTAACCGGAAATAAAGCTTTAATTTTCGGGCTGGCTAATCTGTTTTTAGCAGTCGGAGTGTCGGGAATCTGCGCCATAAGCTGGTGGCAAAAAGACCCAACAGTAATTTTGCTGGTAGTTTTGTGCTGTGCTCTCGGCTACACTTATCAAGGGCCTCCGTTTCGTCTTGGCTATCAGGGTTTAGGGGAAATCATCTGCTTTTTCACCTTTGGGCCGCTAGCCTTCGCCGCTGCTTATTACAGTCAAACTCAAACTTGGTCTGCAACTAATTTTGCGGCTTCGGCAATCGTGGGAATTACTACGAGTATCATCTTATTTTGTTCCCATTTTCACCAAGTTGAGGACGATTTGGCGGCCGGCAAAAAATCGCCGATTGTTCGACTCGGTACGAAAAAAGGTGCTCAGTTGTTGCAGTGGTTGTGCGGCAGCGTTTATGCTTTGACTGTGCTATTTGTGGCTTTGGGAATGTTCCCAATTTGGACGCTGTTGATTTTTGGGAGTGTGTCATTTGCGATCGACCTTTGCCGCCATGTCACAGACTATCACGACCAACCGGGAAAGGTCAGCAACTCTAAGTTTATCGCAGTTACGCTGCATTTTTCGAGCGGATTGCTGCTGGCGTTGGGGTTTGTTTTGTAGATCGGGCGATCGAGAATTTCGGTAAAATGGAGGTATGGTTTGCTAAGTTAAGGGAGTTGGGTGACTTCTCAAAAATTTCTTTAATTTAGTAATTCGTACCTCAGATTGAATCGTATATTTGTATATGGACAAATTTAATAATTATAACTTTCACTATTCCTTAAGTGGCAACAATAATCAGCAGACAATTCTATTTTTGCATGGATTCACGGGGAGCAGTCAAGACTTTAGTAGCGTCATTTCATTACTATCTAAAAAATATTGCTGTCTAGCAGTTGACCTTCCAGGTCACGGAGGAACCAAAAAAGTAATCGGCGACGAAAGTTGCTACAATATGCCAAATACAGCCCAAGCATTGATACAGTTATTAGATGATTTACAAATAGACAAATGTTTGTTATTGGGCTATTCAATGGGCGGGCGATTGGCACTTTACATGACATTACATTTTCCTGAAAGATTCGAGAAAGTAGTGTTAGAGTCTGCTTCGCCAGGATTGAAGACAGAAAAAGAGCGTTCGCGCCGCCTGGAAGCCGATTTACAGCTAGCACAAAAGCTGGAAAATAGCAACATTAAAGATTTTTTATTAAACTGGTACGATCGCCCTTTATTCAAATCTTTAAAAAACTCTCCCCAATTCGACAAACTCATAGAAACCCGCTTAGCAAACAATCCCTTAGAATTAGCCAAATCCCTCCGCAACATGGGAACCGGCAACCAGCCATCTCTCTGGGAAAAACTGGCACAAAATCAAATTCCCATCCTTTTGCTAGCGGGAGCTGATGATGATAAATTTATAACTATAAATACCGAAATGGCCAGCTTGTGTCCGGCCGCTACTCTGGAAATTGTACCAAAAGCTGGTCACAATATCCATTTTGAAAATATTGATACGTTTGTCGCAGTTGTGAGACAATTTTATGATTAGCTAAAAAACAAATGCTTTATCAATTCGAGTTTCGCACTTATCAGCGAAAGTTTAAGCGTCCACTGCAAACAAGTCACGGCATCTGGGATATTCGTGAAGGAATTATCCTGCGACTTGTTGGCGAAAATAATCAAATTGGTTGGGGAGAAATTGCCCCTTTGAGTTGGTTTGGTTCCGAAAGTTTTGAGCAAGCTTTAGATTTTTGTCACCAGTTGCCAGGTAATATTTCATCAGAGATGATTTTTGCTATTTCCGCTGAATTGCCGGCTTGTCAATTTGGCTTTGAGTCAGCACTATCAAACTCTAGATCCCCCCTAACCCCCCTTAATAAGGGGGGGACAAGAAATATTCTCAAAGTCCCCCTTATTAAGGGGGATTTAGGGGGATCTAGACTTCGCCTAAAATCGACATTGATTGCGGGTTCAGTCTTAAGTGGTCACCAATGGAGAGAGGTTGGGAATGAGGAAGAAAAAAATCGGTTCAGCGGTTTATTGCCAGCAGGTGAAATAGCTTTACAGGCTTTGCAAGTGCTTTGGTTAGAGGGCTATCGCACGTTTAAATGGAAAATAGGTGTTGCTGCAATTGAACAAGAATTAAAAATTTTTCAGCAGCTAATCCAAGCAATGCACAATTTGTGCGATCGAGAATCGGCATTTTTGCGGTTAGATGCCAACGGGGGACTCAGTTACTCGCAGGCTAAAACATGGCTGGAAGCTTGCGACAAGGTAAAAGCAACTCCCGATTTTTCCGCAGACATTGAATTTTTGGAACAGCCGCTGCCCGTAACACAGTTTCAGGAAATGGTAGAATTGAATGCTATTTATGCAACTGCGATCGCCCTAGATGAATCTGCTGCCAACCTCGATCGCATTCAAGAGTGCTACAGCCAAGGCTGGCGGGGAATTTTCGTCATTAAACCTGCGATTGCTGGTTCCCCATCCCAACTGCGAAAATTTTGTCAAACTCACAATATAGACGCAGTTTTTTCATCAGTATTTGAAACCGAAATCGGCAGACAAGCAGCATTAAACCTAGCAACAAAATTGTCTTTAAATAAGAGAGCACTGGGCTTCGGCACGGATTGCTGGTTCGATGACAATCATTCGATTTTAGATTTTAGATTTTAGATTTTAGATTTCTCCCACGACTAAATCAAGCAGGTTAGGTAATTGTTTTGAATCGAGAAACTTGGTGAAAGCATCTATGCCAACAAATCTAACAGTAAATATTCTGGATATCGCATCTGGCTTGCCCGATAATTGGTTGATAGGTTGTGACATTCGCGAATTTACCCGAATTGTCGATCGGCTATTTCAAGAAATTACCCAAAATCCCCCACAAAGAACACCCCCAAAAATTTGCCTCGCAGAACCCGAACCCGTGCAATTTCTTGCCAGCTTCATCGCCGCCCGCGCCGCCAAATGCCCGATTTTTCTGTGCAATCCCAACTGGGTAAAACCAGAATGGCAACAAGTCTTTGATTTAGTCCAACCCGACTTAATTTGGGGACAATACCCGCTTCCCACCAGTCCCCATATCCCAGTCCGCGAAGGCGGACTTCGTTTGTATAGCCGCGAATTCCATTCGCCCGAATTCCATTCGCCGACTAAAAGCGGTTCTGATACGATTATGATTCCCACCGGCGGTTCTTCAGGAAAAATCCGTTTTGCCATCCACACTTGGGAAACACTAACCGCATCAGTACAAGGCTTTCAACAATATTTTCAAGTTGACAAAATCAACTCTTTCTGCGTTTTGCCATTATACCACGTCAGCGGTTTAATGCAATTCATGCGATCGTTTACCACTGCTGGCAAACTGGAAATTGGGTCGTTCAAAGCACTGGAAGCAGGCAAAAAATGCGATATCGAACCCGAAGAATTTTTCATTTCTTTAGTTCCAACTCAACTGCAGCGGCTGCTGCAAAACCCAGATACAGCTAATTGGCTGGGACGGTTTCGTGCCGTACTTTTGGGCGGTGCTCCCGCTTGGCAGGAACTTTTAGAAACAGCTAGAAACTATCAAATAAAATTAGCGCCCAGTTACGGCATGACCGAAACCGCCTCGCAAATTGCTACACTAAAACCCCAAGATTTTCTCGCTGGCAATAACAGTTCCGGTAAAATTTTACCGCACGCTAACATAACTATTCGCAGTGCCAATGGCGAAATTTTGTGCGATAATCAAATCGGAAATATTGTGGTAAATGCTAAATCTTTGGCGTTGGGTTATTATCCTAAAAATTTTGGCGATCGCCAATCCTTCCAATTAGACGATGTGGGATTTTTTGATAAAAATAACTACTTAAATATCGTCGGACGCAGCAGCGACAAAATTATCACAGGCGGAGAAAATGTATTTCCGGCGGAAGTCGAAGCCGTGGTGCGATCGACTAATTTAGTGGCGGATATTGCTGTAATTGGCTTGCCCGACAAAGAGTGGGGTCAAATCGTTACAGCTATATACGTTCCCGCTAGTCCCGAAGTTACTATCAAAAATCTGCAAGCGGCAATAGAAGATAAGTTAAGCAAGTTTAAGCGGCCGAAATATTGGGTAATCGTCGAACAATTGCCGCGCAATTCTCAAGGCAAAGTCAATCGAGAACAATTGCAAGAAATTGCGCTCAAATATCAATAATTATTAGGCGATCGCAATCAATGCACAAGGCTGAATTTCTCATGCTTATTTCCGACTCCTGACAACAGTCAACAGTCAACAGTCAACTGACTAATTACGACAAACCTAACAGCCTTCTCGTCCTCTCTGCTTCTTGTCTTTGAACGTCCACAAACTTCAACATTCGGTAAAGTACCTCTATTTGCCCCAACTTAATACCTGCTTGTTCAGCCACCCGTATCGGATTACCAAAAATCGCCTCAACTTCCAGGGGTCGCGATTCATCATAATCGATTTTCATGCTCGTGCGGTAAGGCTTCATTTTCTCAGTGTATTCGAGCATCTGTGGGATAAAGTCATCGGGAATAATACGATCGCAACTTTTGGCTCCGGCTATCACTTCCCCCATGATTTCCTCGACTAAAATCCGAGTATCGGGATTAGCCATCAGTTGGTCAGTTCTCGCATCCAAAACTACAGACAGCCCGTTATAAGGAATATTCCAAACCAGCTTTTTCCACCTTGATAATAGCAAATCTTCGCTCATTTTAATAGGAATGTCAGCGCGTTTAAAATCCTTAGCAATTTGGTGCAATCTATCAGTAATACCAATTGCTTTGTAGTCTTGGGCATATTCGCCCAGCGTGATCGTACCGTAATCTAGGTGGCAGATGTGACCTGGCCCAACTTTATAAGAACAGAGAAAACACAGCCCGCCAACCACTCGTTCTGCACCGACAATTTTAGCTACTTCCGGTTCCGTATTCAATCCGTTTTGCAATACTAAAACCGCGCCGTTATCCTTTAATAAAGGAGGCAAAATTTTGGGCAACAAGTGATTTTGAGTAGTTTTCAGCGCTAGAATTACTACGTCGCACTGAGGCATTTTGTGCGCGTCGTGGTAGGCGCGGACGTGGGGGAGGGTGAAGTCGCCTTCGGGAGACTCGACAATCAAACCGTGTTTTTTGACGCGATCGTAATCGCTGCGCAGCAAAAAATTGACTTCTAAACCTGCTTGTTGCAGTCTACCACCGTAGAATCCCCCTAAAGCTCCCGTGCCGACAATGGCATAATTGCGATTTGACATACTATCAAAAACTCCGAAAAAATTCTCAACCTAAAAGAAATTAGACCCGCTCAAAAACGGATACCGTGCCACGTACTTAAGTCGCGATCGGTCCAAAATTTTAGACCAAAGTTGAAACTCCCAGATTCAATGCTGCAAGTAAATCTAAAATCTAAAATCTAAAATCTAAAATCTAAAATCTAAAATCGACTGACTGTCATTCCCTGCTATTATTTAACGATAAAACTAATCTGAAATCTCAACTTTCAAATTTACTCATCCACTGCATCAAGTCTTCAGATAGCTGTTTTCTAGTTCGGCTAACTGCATCGATGCAGACGTGCTTAGTAAGAGCTTTAGCAGCGCTTCTTCCTGCCACTTCCTCAGAAAATACTTGATAGGTAATTTCAAATTCATCGCCAGTAACTTGTTTCGGCGTCAATTGAATCATCAGCCGATCGCCCGCAAACATGGGGCGATAAAAATCTACACTAGCATGAATTATGGGAAAGGCAACCTCGGGATTTGTGAAAAATGCTTTGAGATTGATTCCCGATGCTGCTAGAGATGCCTCGTAAGCTTCGTGGCACATCGCTAAAACGTTAGCAAAGTAAACGACTCCAGCAGCATCGGTATCTTGAAAGCGAACAGTGCGGGTGTAAGTGAAAGACATTTGAGGTAGTAGCGGGCGATCGCAAAATGGATCTGAATTTTACCAACCATCATATCCCTAAACCCGCACTTTTGGAGAAGTTATCAGCTAAGTAAGTAGGCGCTAATTTTTTCTATTGTAAAACTCGCCCTCCTCACTCCTTCTCCTTCTTTCTTAACCTTTGTTCTTAATCAACATCACATCTATAATCTTGAGGGCAATATCTTCGGAAAGCCCCAATGCACTGTAAAGATCGTTCAAAAGTTGTTCTTCTTCTTCTGAAACCTCGCCATCTGCTAAAGCGATATCAGTTGTCACAGCAAAAACTGTTTCTTTAAGTTCGTCGGGAAGCGTTGCCAAAGCAGCATTAAACAGTACCTCAACTCCTTGCCGTTGCAGAATCATCAGCAGGCGATCGAGCATTTTTCTCATCACGTCATCGGGATAGCTGCGGAAGAGTTGCATCCGAGATAGCGTCATGCTAATCGCTTTACTTTCGCTGTCATTGATGTAACCGTCGGCTGCTACGGCAATTAGCGCGATCGCCGCAAATGCTTCGGCAGGCCCTAACCTTACGTCCGTTTCTTGGCGAGTCTGCGATACTTTATCAAATAAACCCATGATACTTTCCTCATTATTTAGTGGTCGATTTATGGAGTCAGGATGGGTTCTGGCTCTGGAGGTTTCTTTGGGGATTTTGATAATTATATCAAATTTTGTTAGTTATTTATTATCAATAAAATTATGAAAAAATTAAGAATTTTTCTTTCGCCCTTTGGCGCTGCAATGGCGGGTTTATTTAGATCGTGAATTGCCTTGCCATATCTCAGGTAAAACCCGCCCTGCCAGCGCCGACAATCTACTTGCCAACAAGGGCTAAATCTGCTTTCAGGAAATCAACAAACTGCCGCGCAGTCCTGCCCGATCGCCCGTTGCGGCGAGTTGCCCATTCTTTAGCGCGGTGTTCCAAATCCTTAGCAGCGAGTTTGATTCCAGCAAGTTCTGCCAGATGTCGGACAATTGTTAAATAAGTGTTTTGATCGGCAGGTTCAAAAGTTAAAGTCAAGCCAAACCGATCGCTAAATGAAAGTTTTTCCTGCACAGTATCCCAAGCGTGAACTTCATCCCCGTCGCGGGGGCGAGGCCTGTCGTCAAAAAACTCTCGAATTAAATGCCTGCGGTTAGATGTTGCGTAAACTACCACATTTTGAGAGCGAGCAGTTACATTCCCCTCTAAGACAACTTTCAGAGCTTTAAAAGCATCATCATCTTCCTCAAAGGAAAGGTCGTCCACAAAAATAATAAACTTTTGAGGAACTCCCCGCAACTGCTCAACAATTAGCGGCAAATCTTGCAAGTCGGATTTAGATACTTCAATCAAGCGCAGATTGCGAGAGCCAAATTCATTTAACAGCGACTTCACCAAAGAAGACTTGCCCGAACCGCGGCTCCCGTACAGCAAGACGTGCAAAGCCGGATAACCTGCCAGCAAAAACTCCGTATTTTTCACCAGAGCATCCCGCTGCCAATCGCAGCAAACCAACTCTTTTAAAGTTATGCGATCGGGATGCGAAATACTCGCCAACTGCCCTCCCCGCCACGCAAAAGCGCGATATTCTGCAAACAAACCCGTGCCAAACTGTCGGTAATAAGCTGCCAAAGATTCCGTAGCGCTCGACCATTTTTCCAGTTTTCCTTGCAGCGGCAAATCGCCCTTTTCTTTGACACTTTCTGAATGCCAAATTGGAGGCACAGCGTCAAGTTGACCCGCTACCCGCACCCACTTGCTTAACTGATCGCTGCTGCAGTCGTAAATATTTTGCAGCACTTGTAAATCGTGTCGCGCTGCTTCCACCAAGGCGGGGGGCAAACTCGCAAAATCTGTTTCCTGAGCTCGGCGAGAAAAGGGGTTTTCGTTTTTGAGAATTTCGGAAATCAGAGAATCTTTCCAGTTCAGATTTTTAGCAGCCTGAACTTTGAACCAGTTGCCGTAAGCTGTAAGACTGTCTAAACCGCTGACTTCGCTGTGGTGGAGGGCTTGCAGCAAGTCGAGAAAGGCTTGACCAGCAGGGCTTTTGAAAACCGATTGATACAGCAGCAGGGATGCTGCTTGGCGCTGGACGTAACGAATTTGGGCGATCGCACCAGAAGTTAGGGCTGACATAATGGCAATTGTATAACAGTTAGATATCCTGACTGGGTTTAATAAATTTTCTAACAATTCGTGACACTAATTGCAGGCTGCGCTGTATAAATTTAGATGCAAAGAGTGAAATCTGGAGGATTAAAAATGAATTTGGGTACAGCAGCAGCGATCGGCTACGGCATTTTAACACTGGTTGGCGGCATCATGGGTTATATCAAGGCCAAAAGCCAAGCCTCGCTCATTTCGGGCCTGATTAGCGGTTCGCTGCTAATTTTTGCCGGCACCGCACAACTCATGGGACAAAGTTGGGGTTTAACATTAGCAGCAGCCATCTCCGCTGTTTTAGTAATAGTCTTTATTGTACGCCTTGTTAAAACTCAAAAATTCATGCCGGCAGGAATGCTAATTTTAGCTAGCTTAGCGTCTTTTGGCGCGATCGTTTACGAAATCAGCGGTCAATAAATTTGAGATTTGAGATGGGAGAGTTTAGATTTTAGATTTTAGATTGACTTCACAGCTTTTACTGGGAGCTTCAACTAAAGTCTAAGCTTTTTTATCTCCACCACTTATACCAATTCTAAAAAGTAGGGAGACATATAGATTGTACGCGAGCATCTGTAAGGATACGGCCTTGCCGTGTCCGGGGCGGGTTTATGCGATTTTTAATAATTGGTAAAATAGATATAAGAGTCGGCGGTTGAAACTGCCACTACACAAACGAAGTTCGGATGGTGCGCGAACTTAAGAATAAAGGGAGCATTAAAGCCGGATTTGGTATCACCCTCTATTACCAATTACCAATTACCAATTACTAATTACGGCTTCAATATACTGCTGAACTTCCCTAAGTTGCTCCCGTTGGTATTCAATCCAATCTTTTTCCACCGATCGCTGTTGGGCTGTTTCTTGCTGGTACCGCACCTGCTTCTCTAAAAAATCATTGTAGAACCTCATCGCTTTTTCAACAGTTTGAATTGCCAGTTTCATGCGCTCATCAAAAATTTCTAAAATTAAATTATCCATAATTGACCCAATCACTTTACAGGACTCTTCAAAATCGACCAAACTGATTCCCATCTTGCTTTTATGAACCAGAATTTCTACAGGTTCTTTCAGCGTTTCTTTAAAAGTCTTCATATAAGAATCAGGCAAATATTTCAGTGGCTCCGTAAACTTCGACACAATCTCGCTGCCTATTGATTGCAGTCGCTCTCTAAATCGCGCTTGACTTTTGATGTCGAAGCATTCAATACAAAATTCAAATTTTTCTATATCAATAGATTGTAATTCTTTAAAAATCAAATTAAGTTCATTCTCCATAATTAAAATCACTCGCTCTGCCTGGTAATCAACTTCATTCCGTAACTCTTTGTGCAAATTATCTTTTTCAAAAAAACCGATAATATCTCTTTGAAAGACTTGATAGTTTTTATCCCACAAAAACCACTGATTTTTTAACTTTGTAGCCTTGTCGCTCCACGATTTGCGAACTTTAACAACAGCATCATATTTGCCCTGTTTTCCTAAACTGCGAATTCTCACATCGCATCCGCTTAGTTCGCCAATTTGCTCCCAGACATCAACCGGAGATGCTCCAGCAATTCTCGGCTTGCTATTCCAGACATCCTCAGCCTGAGATACATCTTTGAAACATACCTGAAGTAACCCCTTGAGTCTGAGGGCAGATTGCTTAATTTCCTCAATACAAGGTTCCACATCTAAGCTGAGGTGGGTAGCTGACTGTTTAATCTCCACGGATTGATATTCGTCTGCCAACAATCTATCGCTAAACTGGGTAATAGCCTGGAATGCCTTGAGATACTCATTCATTTCCTTTCATCCCTCGTTTCCCTAAACAGCATACAATACAGAACATCTGCCTTTTTGAATGCAAACTGAGTCACAACATGGATTATCTATTCACCCCTGCAACTCAGGCACGACTCAATAGTGGCAACCTCGTACAGCCTGCTGCCAAAACAGGAAAATTGCTCCCCGCAGCTAGAGATCCGGTGACAGGGGAGTTTGTGGAGATCGCAAAAATCTTTTATCAATCAACAACTGAAACTAGATCAGATCGCGGAGTTCTAGGATTGCTCGCACAGTTAGCCGGAGGTGGCCCCATACAGCCGCTGGTAGCTCCCGTGTACGTTACAGTAGCGCCGTTGCAGGTTGCTCAAACTCATCAGGGGTTTCAAAAAATATACAGAATGCTTAACTGTCTGAAAATTAATTTGGCAGTGATGCAAGCGACTGCTGCTGTCATTGGTATTGGCGCTGTATCGAGTACAGTTTTGTCAGCAGTAAACCTCAACCAAGTATTAAAAATCCGAGAAGAAGCAAAGCACCAGAAGCTAAAAATTAAAGACGGGTTTATCGATCTCAGACACATCCTCAAAGATAGGGGGGTAGAGGTAATTCAGCAGATTTTTAAGGTGGCTCACGACTCTAGTTTTGAAATGCACCGCCAGAAAGTGGTTAACGGTTACGATATTTTTTCTCAAGCTATCAAACGCTGTCAGTCAGCCCTGACAGTACCCGATCTTAAACTTCGGAATTCCGAAATTAATACCGGGCGGGATATGCTGTTTGAGGCTTTAAAAATTTATGACAATCCCAGTTTGTTGGAGGGGCTGTGTTCTGCCGGACAGCTCAGGCAAATGGAATGTGTTTGGGCGATCGAGCAGGCGATAGGCGTCACGTTTCACTTGCAGCGGGCCTACGATATGGTGAGCGATCGCCTGCTGGAACTCCAATCAAAAATTCGTCAAGATCTTCTAACTGTTGTTAAACGATGTCAATCGGAACCCGAACTAGATTTTTTATTTCCCGAAGTTACTAGGATTCTCGGTCATGATTTAAGTGTAATAAAATTTTGGCAAAATGAGGTTGATTGGATGCAAACTTTGTCTTCAAAAGAGCAGCACCAGTTAGCTAGTTTAGATAAACTCAGCGGCGATAGTTTAAAAAGCAGCTTGCACACTACATTCGCGGTATTAGCTGCGGAACCTTCACTTTATGAAACTTTAAAGCAAAAGTCTCACTTTCTATCCTTGCGCGACCAGCTAACCTTCGCTGTGTCGCCGGAAATCCGCCGGAGATACGAATTTTATGTCAGCCAGCAGGCGATCGCTACTGGCTATCAAGCTTTAGCTGCCTCGAATTGGCAAGAAATATCCGATTTAACTGTGGCTAACCTCTACTACTTTTTTCAAATCCGAGAGAACTCAACTGAAAATTATCCAACTGAGGACGAAGTAGAAACGCCTTATTGGCACTTTCCCCAAACCTTAAAAAACGAGCTGAATTACAGCAATTAAATGACAAATGACTAATTACACCAGTTCCTCGGATGCAACTGTAGGGAAGTTCCCAACCATTATGCAGTAAGTCATTCCAATCTAAAATCTAAAATGGTATTACCTCAGCCACAACTTAATAGTATGGTCTTTAGAACCGCTAGCAATAGTTTTGCCGTCGGGACTAAAAGCCACCACATAAACTTCATCGGAATGTCCGGTCAAAGTATTCAGCAATTCTCCGGTTGCAAAATCCCAAATTTTAATAGTTTTATCCTTGCTCCCGCTCGCAATAAACTTCCCGTCCGGGCTGATAGCAACCGAGACAATATCGTCAGAATGTCCGTTGATAGAGCGAATTAAATCTCCGGTTTCGATATTCCAGATTTTAATAGTTTCATCGTAGGAACCGCTAACAATTGTCTTGCCGTCCGGGCTAACAGCAATCGACCTCACGGGCTCGCCGTGTCCCTCAATAGTTTTGAGCAACGCCCCTGTTGCTACATCAACAATTGTAATTTTTTTATCCTTAGAAGCGCTAACCAAACTTTTGCCATCTGGAGTGAAAGCAACAGAATAAACAAAATCTGTATGGTCGGGCAAATTCTGAATCACATTGCCAGTTGCTGCATCCGAAATCTTCGTGGTTGTGTCTCCGCTGCCGCTAGCCACAAGCTGTCCGTCGGGGCTGAGAGCGACAGACCAAACAGAAGCAGTGTGGTCGAGACTGCGAATCACTTGCCCTGTTTTCAAATCCCACAGCATGACTCGCCAAAAACCGGTTCCAGTAGCCAGTTTCGTACCCTTTGAGTCAAAAGCAACCGACCAAATAGTAGAGGAATCTCCTGGAAAAGTGCGGATCGACTTACCTGTAGCTAAATCCCAAATTTGGATGGTTTTGTCTTTAGAACCGCTGGCTAACATTAAGCCGTCTGGACTGAAAGCAACAGACCCAACGGCATCTGAATGCTGAGCGAAATTTTTGACTTTGGCGTTCTTCCACTGCAAGCCTGCTTGGCACTGTTCCTGTAACTCCTGAGCGGACGCATAGCTGCTGGAAGTGCCGGCAATTGTTGGTATTTGGCTGATGCAGCCTTCATAATTGCTGGCTTTATAAAGAGCTTCAATTTGATTGAGTTGTTGAGATTCTTTCTGGACTTGCTGCTGCCATTCTTGCAACTTGAGATATCCGTAAATTCCGCCGATCGCAGCGAAGAGAGCCGCAATTGTTGCTCCGGCGAGATAAGGATTGAATTTGCGAGTTTCTTTGGGGACAAGCGCTGCGGTCGGGGCGATCGACAAATCGGTTTTTCCGTTCAGGTTTAGCTGCGGGGATACCGCCGGACTTGCCTGCAATTCGGGTTGAGGGGCGCTGCTTGCTGGTGGGGGATTGGGGTTGCGGTGTCCCTCCAAAACTGTGGATATCGCCTTGTACAATTTAGCGAATAAAGATTTAGGAATGACTAATTCTTCGATTTTCGCGGCATCTTCGTCGGTAAGCCCTAAAACTTGCTGCAAGCGTTTTAACTCGTCGCGAGTTTCCAGAGAAAAGGGATATTCTTGCTGCATTGCTTCTTGCAGTGATTGTTCGTAGCGTTCGCCTTTTTCCCTGTATTTCCGGTAAGGGTTCAATACCTCATCTTCGATCGCCTCTGCTTCTTCTGGCAGCAATTCCAAACTGACGCGCAGTTCATCTAATATTCTACGACCGACGACTGTAATGTCACCGCGGCTGCTGCTGCGCCGATCGACTTCTTCGCGATATATTGTAAGCTTGGGAATCCGCGCCCGAGAGCGATCGCCAATTTTCCTCAAATCGGCTAAAGCTTCCGCCGCCGACTGGTATCTCTCCCGAAAATCGTAGCGCACCATATTATCCAAAACATCGGCCAGCGCTTGGGAACACGTGGCTAAATGCCGCCAAACAATTTCGCCTTTATTAGAATTTTTCAAATCCCGCAGTTTCGGCAAATCGTAAGCCGGCAAACCCGTCATTGCTTGGATGCCAATCATTCCCAAAGCGTAGATATCGCTGTTGAGTTGCGGGTTGTATTGAAATTGTTCGATCGGCATATATTCCAGCGTGCCAATCCGCACAGTTACCGGCGCTTGCCTTTGAGCGATGTGAATTTCTTTCACCGACCCAAAATCGATCAAAACTAACTTATTGTCTGAATAGCGGCGGATTAAATTTGCCGGTTTAATATCTCGGTGAATTACTCCCTGTCCGTGTACAAACACTAAAATTTCTAACAGTTCCTTCAGCAAAGAAATCATTTTTTCTTCTGTTAGAGGTTTGCCCGGTACTATCTCGGTTGATAGCGAGTGACCGGCAACAAAGGATTCAACTAAGAAAAATTCTTCATTTTCTTCAAAATAAGCGAATAACTGAGGGATTTGGTCGTGTTGACCGAGCTTTTCTAGAACTTCTGCTTCTTTTTGAAAAAGACGGCGCGTAGTATTAATTAATTTCGGTTCGGTGGTACCGGGACGCAAGTGCTTGACAAAGCACTGCGGTTCTCCCGGACGGCGAATATCTTTGGCCAGATAGGTTTGTCCAAATTCTCCTGTTTCTATGACTTCAATGATTTGATAGCGTCCATCTAAAAGTTGGCTCACCATGATAATAACGCAGCCTTTTTTTGGTTGATTTTCGCAAGAAACAGTTGCACTGCCGGCAGGAATTGCTATTTTTACCCTTCGCAGCCTCGCTCTTTACTTTCTCTCTATGTATCGCTGCGATCGATTTAAATTGCATATTTTGGCGGGCCGGATGCCCACCTCACAAGAATTTAAGTTGATGCGACCGCCACTGCAAACTCGGCTTTATTTACTAAATACTTTATTTTTTCAACATCTGCAAAGCTTGATATCCCAAAAAGAAAAAACCCAAAGCGCCGAGTATCGCTATCGTGTTCGCCAACACATCGACTGTAAAAAATTCGCCCATTGCAATCTCCTCTGACAACTGATATCTATCCTCGGCTTTTCGGTCGCTGACCGGATGAGGGGTCTTGCCCCTCGCTGCGGGCGAGCCGAAAGATGCTCACAAATTATAGCAAAAGAGGCGGTCAATCGATTTTAGATTTTAGATTTTAGATTTTAGATTGAAGCATTGACCCCACGGATGAATCCGGGGGCTTGTATCCTGGATGCTTTCGGTCAAAATAACTTTCCGGGCGATCGGCTAACTTTTTGTTTTAATATTTTTTAATATTTAAGGAGACAAATTGTGCACCAAAATTTTGAGGTCAGTTCGCTTTGATATTGTTAACCCTGCTAATCTTTTCTCTCATAGTAAGTAGAGCTTACACTAAGAATTTGCGCCGATCGGTCAAAAATGCGCCTCGAACCGACAGAATTTCAGCGAGGCTCTCACCTGGGCGGGCCGCGCAGTTCCCCAAAGTTTCGGTAATCGTACCAGCATACAACGAAGCGGAGAATATTCGGGATTGCGCGATCGCCATTTTGGAGAGTACACCCCTGTCTGTGGACAACTTAGAGGTTTTGATTGTAGACGATCGATCGACAGATGACACGCTAGCGATCGGGCAAACCCTGCAACAGCAGCTCAACGACCCCCGCCTTAAAATATTAGCAGGTCAGCCGCGACCTGCGAGCCAATATTGGGCGGGCAAAAACTGGGCCTGCACCCAAGCTGTTCAGGTAGCAACCGGAGACTTCTTATTATTTATCGATGCCGACGTGCGACTCAAACCAGGGGCGATCGAAACCGCTATCGCCACAGCAGAAACCGAGAAAATAGACTTGCTAACCTGTATGCCAGCGCTGGTTTGTGAGTGTTTTGCCGAGTGGTTGGTGCAGCCGATAATGTTCAATCACCTAGCAGTTTGCTACGACTTCACCGCAGTCAACGAGCCGACAACAGACAGCGCTTTTGCGGGCGGCCCGTTTATGCTATTTAGGCGATCGGCCTACGAAAAAATCGGCGGTCACGAAGCAGTTGCCGGCGAAATTGTGGAAGATGTGGAACTAGCTAGACGCATCAAACGTGCGGCTTTAAAGCTCGGACTTTATTCCGGGTCAAATTTGGCATCCGTGCGGATGTATCGATCTTGGAACGCCTTGTGGGAAGGCTGGACAAAGAATCTGTATCTCGGCGCTAACCGCAGTTGGGGCTTGATGGTTTACATGGCTGCAATTATGTTATTTCTTTATCCTATGCCGTGGTTGGCATTAGCTATTTTGCTGGCCAACGGGGACTTCGCAGAAATTCTGGCAATTAGCAATTACCAATTACCAATTACCAATTACCAATTGCCAATTACCTTGTTAACTATTTGTTTATCCGTAATCGTAATTTGGCAGCATTACAATTTGCGCCGCTTGGGTGCCGAGATTTCTGACTGTCCGACGAAATACTGGTGGTTGGGAGGTTTGGGAGGTGGGTTAGTGGCGGCGATCGCGATCGGTTCTGCGATTAAAACTGAAACCGGTTGGGGATGGACTTGGCGCGGTAGAATTTTGCAAATTAAGAGTTAATCCCATTGTTTTTGCTACCAAAATTCTGTATAACCTCTATATGTAGGACTCCACCCACACCGCACCTTACCCGTATTAACAGTTGATTTTGACGGGGTGATTAGAGTAATTGCTAGGACTTACCCAAAACTTCTCAATTTAGGGTGCGCAATGCGCACCCAGCCCTGTCAAGGTGAGTGCTGAGCCTGGTTTAGAAGCCTTGCTGTAGAAAGATGACGGTGACGTGAGTTCACTAT
>NZ_JAUBPO010000074.1:0-40409 GCF_036700785.1 Microcoleus sp. S28C3
AATTTACAACTCTAAATGCCTACTTTTCTTTGAATTCAGTTTTATTCTCTCGATCCTTTCCTTCAGGGCACTACCAATTAATTCCCAAGTATAAGCCAACTTGCGTTTGGGATTGTTGCTGCTAGATACCAGCACGGGATTTCCGGGAATGCAAACACCAGTCATCGGGCCGGTATTCGGACAGTGTGCGGTGATGATTTCTCCAGTAGTTAGTTCGATTTCGGCAAAAAATCGCTTGTACCGCTTGATGAGAATTCCGGGTAATAAAGCGGGATATTTGTAAATTAAGTCGGTCATTTGATTTTAGATTTTAGATTTTAGATTTTACCTAGAACAGAATACCAAGATTCCCGACTTCTTCAAAAAATTGGGAATCTAACATATATGAATTCTCTGTTATTTATCTTCTTTTCTCAACTCATTTATCTCCTCATTCAAAGGCTGCTTTTGCTTGCCTTTCATCAACTGTTTCATTTGGGCTTTAAAAGCTTCTACTAATTCGGGACTGGCTTGAGTTTTTTGCCAAGAATCGCGGGAATTTAGCCGATCGCACCAAGCCTGTAACTTGGGATACTCGTCCAAAGACACGCCTAACTCCGGCAGCCACGGCACGGAAACTCCCGCTACAACATCGGCTAAACTAATTCCATCGTTGCTGCCCAAAAAAGTTTTATCGCCCAACAAACCCTCAAGAAAGCCCAGTACAGTAGCTACTTGTTGCTGTGCTTTCTCCAACTGCTGCGGGTCAGCTTCGCCACCGAAAGTCTGGCGTACCAAAGGACTCATCGCCGGTGTCAACTCGTTCACTGTTACCATTTGTACCATTCGGACGATCGCCCTTGCTTTCGCATCCTCCGGTAGCAGTGCAGGCGCGGGATACTTAGCTTCCAGATAATCAAGAATTGCCAGCGTTTCTATTAAATGAAAATCCCCATCAGCTAAAACAGGAACGTGGTGAAAAGGGCTAATTACCAGAAAATCTGGCTGAAATTGATCGCCATTTAATTTCATCGAGACCAATTCAAACGGAATATCTTTTTCGAGCAAGGCGATCCAAACCCGGCGGCTGTTAGTCGAAAGCGGATTGTGATAAAGTTTCAGCACGGTCATTCGATTTTAGATTTTAGATTTTAGATTTTAGATTGAGGCATGATAGCACGAAACGACGGTTTTTAGTTTAGGTAGGCTTACTTATTGATTCATTCTTTGTTTCATATCCTTCGCCGCTAAAGCATAACCACCATCAGCACCATCTATAAAATGCACTTGTTGGCCGTTGCGTTCAAACACCAAACAAGTCATCAACGCTCTGTCAGCAACGTGCAAACCGTAAACCAGCTTGCCTTCTAGGTAATTCCTTTCCAAGTACCGCGTCAATTTTTTTCGTCGCCATTCATTGCCCGAAATTACCATTCTCAACATATCATCAAATTTGCGGTAATCCGTAGCTGCGATCGCAATATCTTTATAAACTCCCCAATCTAACTCTTCTGTCTTAACTTTCAAATTCATTAACAGCGAACCAACCGCCGTCTCTAACTGTATTTTTGATAAATACATCTGGCGGTCTAACCAACTAGCACTGCTCGCCCTAACTAGAGTTTCTTTAATCAGCTTGGCGCTATTCAAGGTCAATTTAAGATTTTCACGATCGATTGGATTTAAAGAATTTTCCTTGCCGTAAATGTATTCAATTTTTTTGATAATTTTTCTATAAAATAGATGGCTCTGCTGACCAAAATCTTCTCGCACCATTACCAGCAGCGTGACTATTTCCCCGTACTTGCTGGGAATATCCTGCCACCGGCACTCCAATCCCGAAAAATCGGCTGTTGGAGAAACGCCATTATTTTTATTTTTAAAAGTGTAAATCTTACCAGCAACAGGGTCTTTAATCAATTCAGTAGCACGGGTTAAGCCGCCGCCGATAAAAATAGCTTGGCTGTAATTTTCCGAAACTTTAAACTTAGCTATTTTAACCGGAAAATTAGCTGCAACCACAACTTTAACCGGCACGGCCCCAACTCGCAAATCCAGGTCAAATTCAGTCTTAGCCATTTGTTTAGTCGCCAGCAAAGCAATCTTAGCAGCGGCTAAAAGGGATCGCCCCACTAACAGAGTAGCGCCGTCGCCGCCAAAGACAAAGGGAATTTCAATTTTGCCCGCTACATTCAAAACAGCAACGATCGAACAAGCCCCCAATAAGTTAACTTCTTTGTATTTTCCAGCTTCAATCGCTTTGGTAGAACCGCGAATATCTGTGACAACAATGTACCAATCATCAGGTACGTCAACAAAATTACCCAGATCGGTAATCTTGATAAAATTGTCCAGTAAAGGTAATTGGGAATAGAAATTTTCTGAATTCATGTTATCATTTTCCAGATTTGCTATTAAACTTAGTGAAGCCTTTTAGCACTAGCGTTTGTAACTATATTGTGTCTGAATTACAGAAGCCCTCTCGTTCCCTAGCAGGGATTGCCGGCATTGTCGCAGTCGCCACTCTGATTAGCAAAGTCTTCGGGTTGGTGCGCCAAATTGCGATCGCCGCAGCCTTTGGAGTCGGTGTCGCCGTCGATGCCTACAACTACGCCTACGTCATCCCTGGTTTCTTATTTATTTTGCTCGGAGGGATTAACGGGCCATTTCACAGCGCCATAGTCAGCGTTTTAGCCCGCCGCGACAAAAAAGAAGCAGCGCCCTTAGTCGAGACTATCACCACCTTAGTTGGCGGCTTGCTGCTGTTGGTAACAGTCGCTTTAATTATTTTTGCCGATCCGCTGATTGATTTGGTGGCACCGGGATTAAATAGAACAGCAGAAGGTTTAGAAATTAAAGCCATTGCCGTCCAGCAATTTCGGATTATGGCGCCGATGGCATTACTTTCAGGCTTAATCGGCATTGGTTTCGGCACTCTCAACGCCGCCGATATGTACTGGTTGCCTTCGATTAGCCCTTTATTTTCCAGCGTTGCACTTGTCGGCGGTTTAGGAATTCTTGCATTGCAACTCGGAGACAAAATTATTCAGCCAGAATACGCATTAATTGGCGGCTTAGTGTTAGCTTGGGGAACGCTAGCGGGAGCAGTTTTGCAGTGGTTGGTGCAACTGGCGACACAGTGGCGAGCAGGCTTGGGAACATTGCGCTTGCGGTTTAATTTTAAACGCCCCGGAGTGCAAGAAGTAATTAAGGTGATGGTTCCTGCTACCTTATCCTCAGGAATGCTGCAAATTAATGTCTATACTGACCTATTTTTCGCCTCCTACATCCCTCAAGCTGCCTCTGCGATGGGTTACAGCGGGTTGTTAGTTATGACTCCTTTAGGCATCATTTCTAATGTAATTTTAGTACCATTTTTGCCGATATTTTCTCGCCTCACCGAACCCAAAGACTGGCCGGAATTAAAAAATAAAATTCGTCAATCTTTAGTTTTGACGGGGATTACGATGCTGCCCCTGAGCGCTTTAATGGTAACACTTGCCGCGCCGATCGTCCGCGTTGTTTACGAACGCTATGCTTTCGATCGGTCAGCCTCGGAGTTTGTCACGCCGATATTGATGGCTTACAGTATTGGAATGTTTGTGTATTTGGGACGCGACGTTGTGGTGCGGGTATTTTACGCTTTGGGAGACGGAGAAACCCCTTTTCGCATCAGTATTATCAATATCTTTTTTAACGGATTGCTGGATTATTTGTTAGTAGGAGCTTATGGCGCGCCCGGATTAGTTTTGGCGACGGTGGGAGTGAATCTTATTTCGATGATTATGCTTTTGTACTTATTAGATAAAAAGTTGGGCGGCCTGCCTTGGGGGGAGTGGAGTTTACCTTTTCTGGGGTTAACTTCTGGCAGTTGTCTAACTGCTTTCGTTACCTTGGCTACTCTGCAAGCCTGTCAAAGAGTTTTGGGTACTGAAGGTTTGGTAATTCAATTAGTGCAGTTGAGTGTAGCAAGTTTTGTAGGGTTAGGAGTTTTTGCCCTGTTTGTCAGTCAGATGAAGTTGCCGGAAGTTGATATGTTTGTCGATCGCATTCGCGGCCGTTTTCGCAAATAAATATCGGAAATTTGCGCCTGATTTAAGGAATCAACAAAAGTGCGATCGCCCCTTCGATCAAAAAAGACCAAAAAAGGCGATCGCCCTTAAATCCAAATCAACAATTGAGATCACATATTCCGCTGAAATTCCTCAAGCACATCCATCAACTGAACTTGACACTGCATCGGAATTAAATCTGCCAGTGGCACTTCTCGCTTGCCGCCTCCCAACTTGACTGGAATTCCTTGCAAAACTTGTCCCACTCTGTCAGCATCTATATTCCCATCTTCCAGCATCGGGTAAAGTTGTTGAGCAACAACGGTATGCAGGTGGGCATCACTGAGATACAAATGCCACTTGGCAATATCAATGTAGACATTTTCGCCGATTTCAGCGGCTAAGGATTCGATCGCCTGTGTAGTATTAGCCATATCAAAAAAGCCGAAAGTTATTTGTTATCAATCAAAAGACTTAACAAATCGCCCACCGCTGCCTTCAGCCAGAATCTTTGGTGAGGGGCGAATAATCGGCGATCGCGAAAATGTAAACCGCGTGGGCCAAAACTACTAGAGCCCATGCACCCGTTACCGAAATTGCCCAAGGCCAATCAGCCTTTTGCAAATTGTGAACAAACCACAAACCAGAATTTGTAGCAGAAAAAAGACCGACGTGGATAGCAAAATTCATCCGGTCATCTAAACGGCGGTACTCTGGATCATTGCGATCGGGTTTGCGGGGCCAACGAGGAGGCATAGTTTTTCACTTGATATTAGTAGTTCTTTGCCTATTTTAATCTTAAGTGCAGCTTTTTGAATTCTGTATCCCTCTCAAGGCAGGAAACTTATGCCTCTAAATTTTCATAGTCTCCTGACTTGCCGCCACTTTTACTCACCAGTCGAATCGATTCAATGGCGATCGACTTTTCCAATCCTTTCGCCATATCGTACAGAGTCAGCGCCGCCACCGAAACAGCCGTCAGCGCCTCCATTTCCACCCCAGTTTCCGCCTTAATTTTCACCGTCGCCCGAATTTGATACCCCGGCAACCCAGCATCCGCTATCACCTGCACTTCCACACTACTCAGCGGTAAAGGGTGGCACAGAGGAATCAAATTCGCCGTCTGTTTCGCCGCCATAATTCCAGCCAACCTGGCAGTGCCCAACACATCACCTTTCGGCGCATTCCCCGCTTCAATCGCCGCAAAAGTCTCCGGTAACATCCGTACCCTCGCAGCGGCCACAGCTTGTCGCACAGTCGGCATTTTCGCCGAAACGTCCACCATTTGGGCTTCCCCGCTGTTGTCGAGGTGAGTTAGCTGTGCCGCATCGGGCAATTTAGAAAAAGTTGGCGAAAGGTCTTGCATTATTTTGGTAATGGTGTTACTGTTAGATTCTGTGAGAAAAGAACTTAATCAATTTTAGATTAAATCTGAACTCAGCAGGGGCTTGTAGCTTAGTTGGATAGAGTGCATGGCTACGAACCATGAGGTCGGGGGTTCGAATCCCTCCAAGCCCATTATCAAAAGTTATGAGTTTTGAGTTATGAGTTTTGAATTAAGAAATTAATTCAACTCACCACTTAAAACTCATAACTTTTTTAATTTGGTACGTTTACTGATTCAAAGCATAAATATCTTTGCCTCGACCGATCGCAAATTTCATCGAATTAGACAAGCCCTTGCTAGACAGAGTAATAAAAACCAGCAAAGCCAAGCCAGCGAGTCCAGCCGCAAAACCAAACATATTTCTGTAGCCAACTTGTTCAGCAACAAAGCCTAAAGTCGGCCCAGCAATAGCAATTCCCAAATCAAATCCGCCAATACAAAGCGAAAACAAGCGGCCCCTTTCATGAGGTTCGCACCTGTCAGACATCAGCGTTACCATCATCGGCAAAACCATACCGCCGGCACAACCTTCAACCAAAGCTGCGATTAAAAAAGCACTGCTGTTGTTAGCAAAATACAACAATAACATAGATACGGCATAACAGATTAAGCCTGCAGAAATAAACAAGCCGCGGCCGTATTTGTCCGAAGCCCGTCCCGTGACTAAGCGAATACCAAAACTGGCGATCGCCGCCGTAGAATAAAATAATCCCGGATTCAAATTAGCCTTGGTTTCTTGGATAAACAAAGGCATAAAAGTGCTCAAAGTTCCAAATACTAAACCAACCACCAATAACACTAAAGCCGGAATCCGCACTCTAGGATTCCAGAGCATTTTCCAGTATTTTTGGCTATTTTTGTCCTCAGATAGCGAGTCCGATTTTGTTAAACCTACAAAATTAGGTTCCGCAATTTTGCTGGTAAAAAATATAGCCGTTGCAGCGAAAGCCGCCGACATCGCAAACAAAGGAATATAACCAACCCAAGCTTGCACAAATCCGCCAATAGCCGGCCCAACTGCTAGACCAATAGGGTTCACCAAGCTCATGTAACCGATTAATTCGCCCCGCTTTCCTGGCGGCGACAAATCTGTTACCAAAGCGCTGTAAGCTGTGGTAAAAGCGGCAATGCTAATGCCGTGAAAAACGCGAATAAGTAAGAGTAAGGGGATAGATTGAGCTAACAGGTAGCCCATCGGGGCGATCGCAGCGACTGCCGCGCCTAGAAGCAAAACTTGTTTTCGCCCCTTGCTGTCGGCTATTTTACCCAACTGCGGCCTCGATAGCAAAAGTCCGATCGCAAATGCACCCATCACAAAGCCAATTTGCTGTTTTGTGCCGCCCACATATTGAACGTACAGCGGCAAAGTTGGCAGCAGCGAAGCCAAACTCGACCAGAATAGCAGGCCTGCGGTGAATAAAGTCAGCAAGCCGCGTCTGGGTTGGGGATCTATGTCCCTAAAAATATTCAAGATGCTAATTCCCTTTAAATTGTCTGAATGCACTCAAAGTAAGGTATACTTCGGCAGTTTTATTTCCTGCCTTTTGATTGCCGAATTCGGTTTAAATACCCCTTTATATTTTAGTCTCTTAGAGAGGGGCAGAAATTTGACTCTCTGCAGCGGTTTCAACTGCCGAGTCTAATTTTCAACCTGGCAGTTTCACCAATCAACCTCAGCCCTTTCTTCCACCACCCGGTCATAAACCCACTGGGTTTCCATCGCCAACTTCTGCCAACTAAACCGGCGTTCCAAATCCTCATAAGCATTGTCAACCAACCACTGCGCGTAACCCGGATTTTTCAGCACCTCCAAAATTCCCCAGGCCAAAGAATCCCGATTGTTGGCCTCAGTAACAACGCCTGTTTTAGTGTGCAGCACCACCTCTGGAAGTCCGCCCGCATCCGAAACCACCACCGGCACCCTTGCAGCAAAGCTTTCTAACGCTACAATCCCAAAAGGTTCGTAAAGACTGGGGAAAACCGCGCAGTCAGCCACCGTCTGGAATTTGTCGAGATGTTCCTCAAACATGAAGCCTGTAAAATAACACTTATTCCAAATTCCTAAATGCCAAGCCAACTGTTTTAGATGGTCTGTATTGCCGCCGCCAACAATCACAATTTTCGCTTTGCCACCCATTTCCCAAATTACTTTAGGTGCAGCATTTAGAAATACAGCAATGCCTTTTTCGTAGCTAATTCTTCCTACATAATATACTATTTTTTCGTCGTCTGTCGCAAACTGTCGGCGGAAGTTCATCGCGTCAAATTCGTGCCAGCGCGGCTTTTTTTCCGACCTGATTCCATTGTAAATTACCTCTATTTTGTTCCACGGAGTTGATAGTACCCGTTCCGCTTCCCGTCGCATATAATCGCTGCAAACAATTATCCGCCAAGCGTTGTAAGCGAGGTCGTTTTCCTTGGCGTTAATGTAGCGCTGCCCCTCATTGTGGATGCCGTTGAAGCGCCCGTATTCGGTGGCGTGGATGGTGGCAATTAGCGGTACTTTAAAGGTATGCTTGAGGGCGATCGCCGCATCTCCCACCAACCAATCGTGAGCGTGGATGATATCAAAGGGGCCTTCCTCCAGCATTAGTTTGCCGCCTTGTTTGCCCATGCTTTGATTGAGGTTCGCTACCCAGTGAAAAAAGTCCCTGGCGTGTCCCACCACCACCCGATGCACCCGTATGCCTTCCACCACTTCATACATCGGCGCGTGGCCGAACTCGACTGTAATTAAGTGAATCGAGTGGCCCAGCTTCACTAATTCTGGATACAGTTCCGCTACGTGGCGGGCGATACCGCCTACGATTCTGGGAGGAAACTCCCATGCCAATACCAAAATTTTCATCTTTCTCCCCTCCAAAGATTTTATATATCTTAATGTTTAGAATTGACAGATTTATTGTATGATAATCAGCCTCAAATTTTAGTCGATCGCAAGTTTATGGCCAATGCCTGACTTGTGGCAGCAACAAGGACGGAAAATCATGCAGAAACCGGGTTTTTGCAGGAAATGGCTCGATCGCCATTGCCTGAAAACACAGGTTTCCTCAAGATTTGTGCCACAGAAGGAAGCAATGGCGATCGCGTCTATCCGCCTACCCTTTCTTCAAAATCGGCTCCAATTCACGGCGAAAACCGGTCCAAGCAGCAGCCGATGCAGAGTTAGAAACAGCACCCTGACGCATCAAAATCGCGCCGTCTTCAAAGCCAACAATTCCGTACTCTCCTGATTTGGACATTCGATCGATCGCCGGTACGATCTCCCGCAACTGTCCCCGTTCACCGCGAAACGCAGCCTGATACTGCTGCAACTGCCAGACATCGGCAATTACATATTCCATCTTCACGGCCTTCCCCGCATCATTGCGCAGTTCAAACATCGGAAACCTGAGAATTTCCCGGCGGCTTGACAAAATCGGCACAATAGTATTCGTAGCTGCCACGCTAGCATCAGCAGGAATTTGAGCCAACAGCGGCCGCACTTGAGATACGTGCTGCCACTGTCTGACGAGAGGAACCTGCACCCAAGGATCGATCGCATCGGGCAAAATCCAAGAAAAAGTCCGATTTGGGTTAGACGTGAAGGTAAAAAATAGCGACAAGCAGATGCAAAACGCCCAAAAGCGGCGAAACTTTGAAGACGAAGGCAGAGGAAATAAAGCAGAAGGAAAACGCAAAAACATTCTTTCCTCTTTCACCATTCTATCTTCTTCCTTTTGACGCTGGGCCCACCACAGAATTGCCCCATAAAAAAGCCCTGGAACCACAGTCATCGCATAGCGAATATTAATCGCCAGCACCGACTCTCCTTTCGCTAAAAATAGCTTCAGCAGCGGAAATCCAGCTATCATCCAAGACGCAGGCGCGAAAGCTGGAACCAAAGCTAATGGCAACCACTGGCCAAGCAGGTATCTAATCTTACCAAAAAACGGCGTAAATAATTGAGCCACCAAGCGCCCGGGATTGCTAACCATTCCCCAAATAATTTCAAGAGTCGAAGCTTCATCTCCATCGGCATATTGACCGAAGCGCTCCATCATAAACCGCTGGGATATATCAGCAGAAAACAAAGGCATAATCAGATTGGTCAGGACGATCATATAACCAAAACTGAGTATGCAGACTGCTAAACCAGTCCGAGGGTAGCGCCGGCTCAAAATCATGTAAACTCCGACGCCAAATAAAACAACTCCCCCATCTTCTCGCACGGCCAAAATTAAAGTTGCCAGAATCCCAAACAAGGGCCACCAGCGCTTCTCCATCGCCAGCAGCAAGCCAAATACATACAGCGGCATTTGACAAATATCGTGAAAATTGCCCAAAGTAGGGCCGATGACCGCGTTAGCGCAGTAATAGCTCACAACAATTGTCGCCGACAGCCTCGGTTCCAGATAGTGTCTGGCGAGAGCCCAGAGCACTCCTCCAGCCACCGTAATTAAAGTCACCTGCAATACAGTCAAAGTGACGGGGGAGGGAAACAGCGAGTAAATTGGCAGCCACAGCATCAGCGCCGGAGTGAAATGTTGTCCCAACCGATAGTAAGATACTTCCGGGAGCTGGTTTTCGTGAACCACATTAGTGGACAAAGCCGAAGATAGGGAACTCTCAAACAAGTGACCCCGAGTGCCGTTCCAAAAAAGTTGATTGAAAATGCCTTGGTCGTAAGTAGCGTAAAAGCTGTAGTAGCGGTGCAGCGTCAGCAACAGGCACAGCACAAAAAAGGCGGCCGCCACTTGAACCACCACCCGCAGCGACTCATTTTTCTTCCATCTCAAAAATATCATCTGCCCGCCGTAATGAAATTATCGGACAATAGCATAAATCTAAAGTAAGTATTAAATTAAAGTAGAAGTGAAATAACTCGGCTCGGCAATGCTCAATTATTTTCACCCGATCGAAAAGCTCAACAACGTCCATCCAACACCAGGCACCAGCGGCACTGACTGTTCTCCCGAACAGCCGGGCAATTCCGCACCGCTTTTACAGCTTTTGCTGTTCGTAGACAAGCGTCCCTCTTCCAGGGAACAGACCAGACACATCCGCAAGTCCCTAAAGGATTTGAAGGCAGAGTGCGACTTTGAGCTTCAAATCATCGACGTAGGAGAACAGCCCGATTTAGCCGAACACTTTAAACTTGTAGCAACTCCTTCGCTGCTCAAAATTCATCCCGAGCCGCGACAAACTCTCGCCGGCAGCAATTTGATAGCCCAACTCGAACACTGGTGGCCCCGCTGGAAGCGTTCTGTAGAGGAATACGCAGCTCAGCAACAGTCTGCCCCAGCTCTTGCTGAAGCCATGACTGACCCAAAACCCATCTATTCGGTTGCTTGCGCCGCCGAAATTGTGCAGCTTTCTGATGAAGTTTTTCGCCTCAAACAGGAAAAAGAACACCTGCAAGAGCAGTTGCAGTTGAAAGACCGAATTATTGCGATGCTAGCCCACGACTTGCGCAATCCCTTGACGGCCGCATCTTTGGCTTTGGAGACTTTGGAGTCTAGTCAGAAGGTGAAACCGGGAGAAAAGTCGCGTTTGACACCGAGTCTGGCGGCTCATTTGATGAAACAAGCCCGCCGCCAAATCCGGATTGTCGATCGTATGATTACAGATAT
Organism: Microcoleus sp. S28C3; assembly: GCF_036700785.1. NCBI lineage: Bacteria > Bacillati > Cyanobacteriota > Cyanophyceae > Oscillatoriales > Microcoleaceae > Microcoleus > Microcoleus sp. S28C3. The sequence continues at coordinate 11,031 of NZ_JAUBPO010000074.1, forward strand.
CCTGCAAGCAGCCCGGGGTACAAACGCTCAACTCCACATTGAACCAAAAAGAATCGAACTGGGGGCGATTTGTCAAGATGTAATCTTGCAGTTTCAAGACAAATTTCAGGCGAAAAGTCTCAACTTAGAAACAGACATTCCCGCAGATTTGCCCTTGGTTTATGCCGATCCCGATCGCATCAAACAAGTCATAGTCAACCTGCTTGACAACGCCAGCAAGTACACGCCAGACCGAGGAACTGTTAATCTTTCAATTCTCCACCGCACCGCTTATAAAGTTCAAGTCAGCATTTGCAACAGCGGCCCGGGAATTCCTGAAGAAGATTGCGCGAGCATTTTTGAAGACAGCTTTCGCTTGCAGCGAGATAAATCAACAGACGGTTACGGTATTGGACTGTCTCTGTGTCAAGGCATCATCCGCGCTCACTACGGTCAAATTTGGGTAGACTCCGTACCCGATAGAGGCAGTTGTTTTCACTTTACTCTGCCCGTCCAAAAATAAAAGTTAGCTGTCAATTGTCAGTTAACCGTTGTCAGTTGTCAGTTAACCGTTGTCAGTAGCAACCGAATTTGATATTACAGCAACCGCGCCCGACGGTTAGGACGTTCTTAATTCCTAAAACCCTTGCGGAAGATTGCTTCTTACTTCTGTTATACAGCTCAACTTTTCCGCAGTGCAGCAATAATCTGTGCGTTTGCCTTGGGAAAAGTAAATTGGTCAATTTCGTCGAGTGTCACCCAGCGAATTTCATCGCATTCGATCGTTTGCGGTTCCCCGCTGATGTGGCGGCAGTGGTGCACGTATAGTCTAACTGTGAATTTAGTGTAGTCGTGGTCGATTGTAATCAGGCGATCGCCAACTTCTACGACAATCCCCAATTCCTCCATAATTTCCCGTTCTATGCAAGCTTCGATCGTTTCCCCAGGCTCTATTTTACCGCCCGGAAACTCCCAGAAACCCCCGTGCAGTCCGTGTTGTCGGCGCTTGTCAATCAAAATTTGTTGGCGATCGTTCCAGATTGCAGCAACGCCGATAACTTTGTGGGCAACAGGAGAAAGAGACATATTAATTAGGAATTGGGAATTGGAAATTGCGAATGGCGAATTTAAGAATAATATCAATAATTATTCAATTATTTAATCTAAAATCTAAAATCTAAAATCTAAAATCTAAAATCTAAAATCTAAAATATTAAGCCCCCATCTTGCGAGGGGGGGCTTGACATTTTTAGCACTTAAATGTTAAGAATCTACTAATCGTCTGAGCCGTGTCTCTCACTGGCTTGTATGGACTTTTCAAAAGTCATTCGCTGTTCGGCATTTTTGAGAAAATAACCGCTAATCATAGCGGAGGCGAGTAATCTACCCAAATGTTCGCGACTGGTAGTCACTGTCACCCCGAAGTGTTCCGAAGGCAAATTCCCCAAAAGTCCAACAATATTTCGCTCCATTACTTGAAACACTTCGTGAGAAGTCGGCTTAGACAACTGAGAAACTGTGTCGGGAGCCATGGACTGCACGTATTGCCATAATAAGTTGGCATTTTCTCCGTCTTCTTCAAAGAATTCTGGGGATTTATTAGATGAGTTGCTCACGAGTACCTCCGTTGCAGAGACAGCTTGTTATGTTAGACGCGGGCGGTTAAATTAAATAACCTTTATCCGATCGCTGCTGATCTTTATTACTAAGTAATTACTAATGTAGCAGGACATTTGTAGCAACCAAGTGGGCACAACCGAATTAAAAGCGGCGGTTTTTACGATTTTAGATTGGGGATTGCGAGTGGGCGAAATGTCCGATCGCCAATCCCCAATCTAGCTAGCTGGCGAGATAATCGTTGATATCTTGCTTGCGCTTGCGGAGTTTGGTCAAAGCTTCGCGTTCTATTTGCCGCACTCGTTCCCGACTGATGTTGAGACGATCGCCTATTTTGGCCAAAGTTAGGGTTTGCCCGTCTTCTAAACCGAACCGCAAGGCGAGCACTTCTCGCTGTTGCTGAGTCAGTTCCGCCATCAGGTGGTCTAAGTCAGTCCGCAGGGAAGATTGCAGGGCAAAATCTTCTGGCGTAGTACCCGTATCTTCCAACAAATCGCCCAACTCTGTATCTTGATTGTCTCCCACGCGCAAGTCCAGGGAAAGTGGCAGGCGCGCGCGATCGAGATATTCGCGAATCTGTTTGGGAGTCAACTCTAGCTCTGATGCCAATTCAGCAGCCGTGGCCGCGCGACCGAGCTGTTGAGCAAGTTGGCGCTGAGCCTTTTTAATTTTGTTGAGCTTTTCGGTGATGTGGATCGGTAAGCGGATGGTGCGGCCTTTTTCGGCGATGGCCCGAGTAATTGCCTGACGAATCCACCAATAAGCATAAGTAGAAAATCTGTAACCCTTAGTCGGGTCAAATTTTTCTACTCCCCGCTGCATCCCGATCGTGCCTTCCTGAATTAGATCCAGTAAATCTACGTTGCGCTTGATATATTTTTTGGCAACAGACACTACCAGGCGGAGATTCGCTTCCACCATTTGGCGCTTTGCCCTTTCCCCGTTTTCGATCGTCCGCTGCAACTGTGCCTCAGACAGCCCAACTGCCTGTGCCCATTCAGCCGCCGTCGGGTCGCGGCCTAACTCTTCGGCTAAAATATTTTTCTCCTGATGCAGTGCGGTTGAGCGCTGTACCTGTTTCCCGTAGAGTATTTCTTGCTCATGGGTCAACAAGGGAACGCGGCCGATTTCCCGCAAGTAAGCGCGAACAGAATCTGTATCTGAGGACTTAAGAGTTTTCATGAGCTTTTCCCGCTGAGGATCTGTGCCTCTAAAGGTTTGCGGTAGTCGCAAACCCCTAGCTTTAGCTGGGAAGGAAAGCGGGCGGGGACTTGCGCTTTCCTTCCATTTAAAGAGGCTTAATTTTATGGTAGCTAGCTACTACTCCCAGTCAGCACCGTCTCAGGTTAGGTTTTGGTTGGGGTGTGCACAATACTACGTTATGTTAAGAATCTTAACATTTGTGAGAGCAGTTGCCTACATTTCTTCATATTTATTTCAGGCCAGGCTGGACTGTTGATACGAGAGTATCCGCTTTCCTGGCTTTACAGTTTGCATCAATATAAACAAAATCCGCCACATCTCAGAGGGGGAGATTGGTAGAGGGGGAAGAAACGCTGGGGGCACAGCGAAGTGAAAAATACAATTTAAAGGCCCGGCAGCTTCAGTTGACGATCGCACAAAGTACCCAAAAAACCGGGCTTTTTAACGAATCGGCGCGCTGTAAGGAGGTATTTTGGTTGAAAAACCGGGTTTCAGGCCACCCGTCTGTCCAAGGGTATAAATTTGAAGTTAGAGATATTGATGAACCCGCCCTACAGATAATGACCAATTAACAATTGACCCATAGACTTGAATTGCAAGCATTCGCTCTCCAATCTTGAAATGAATCGGCGTTGCATCTGCATTTATCTGCGGTTTCCCTATCAATCAAAAATTTATGCAATAAGTCTAATCAGTTCTTTGCCGTTGAGCTTCGTAATTTATCTGCGGTTTCCCGATCGATCAAAAATTTATGCAATAAGTCTAATCAGTTCTTTGCCGTTGAGCTTCGTACAAGATGAGGGCTCCGGCGATCGACACATTTAAAGATTCTACGCCACGACTGAGGGGAATTTGAATTTGTCGATCGGCCAAACTCCTCAATTCTTCCGACAAACCAGAGCCTTCGTTGCCCAAAACTATCAGAGTCGGGACTCGCAAATCTACTTCCCAATAACTTAAACTGGCCCCGGCGACGGTTGCTAAAATTTGCATTCCTCGATTTTTATACGCGGAGACTTCGGCGGTTAAATCTGGACTGACTGCCATTGGCAGCTTAAACCAAGCTCCTGCGGAGGCGCGCAGCACTTTGGGATGGTCTAAATCGGCGCTGTCTGCGCTCAGCAGCAAACCGTCGGCATTAGCAGCCGCAGCCGTGCGGACGATCGCCCCCAAGTTGCCGGGATCTTGGATTGTTTCTAGGGCTATTCCTAAAGTTGACAATTTTGCGGGATCTGTTGCGGTGCGGGGTGCGGTGGCGACAATGCCGTCGGGTTGGACTGTCGTGGCGATCGACTCTAACACTTTTGCACTTACTAATTCTGTGCGATCGGCTAAATTACCAACTTGCTCCCAAAGTTTCCCGTGCTCCTCCAGCCATTCGGGAGTGCAGCAAACAGTTGCTAGCGGGTATTTTGCCGCGCAAGCTTCTTCGAGCAAGTGCGTCCCTTCGAGTAAAAATAATTGTTGTTCCCTGCGTCCCTTCGAGCTGTGCAGCTTGCGGATTTCTTTAACTAGGGGATTTTGAATACTTGTCAGCATTGTTTAATTCAGCAGAGCGAATGGGGTTATTGCCTGTATCGGGTTAACCCCAAACTTACTTCTGCCTTTGGAATGCGGAACCCGGGACTTGAACCCGGAAGGCTTGCACCACATGAACCTGAATCATGCGCGTCTACCAATTCCGCCAGTTCCGCATCGGTCACGAATTACTACATTGCCATATGTTCGCCAGTTTGTCAAGTGTTTTGAGGAATTTATTTTTTTTCTGGGCTGCGAGTAATATTTTGCACAAATTACTGTTCGGGTTGAGAAATGCTTTAGTTTCGAGGATTTACTATTAGCCAAACATCGCAAAACGCTGTGTAGTTGAGTAGGGAGCGTCAGATCGCGTTCGGTTATTAATAATCCACAAGCTTTGATCTGACGCACCCTACGAGATTTGCTGAAAAAAGGGGAATCTAATCGGCCAAATCGGGGAAAACCTCGCGCACGGCCGGATGCACCAATCGGTGATTCTGCACGTTCAATCCCTTCGCCAAACTTGGATTCATTTCCAAAGCTTTAATCCCGTTATTTGCCAACTGCAAAACATAAGGCAAAGTGCTGTTATTCAAAGCTTGAGTCGCAGTCCAAGGCACAGCACCGGGCATATTCGGCACGCCGTAGTGCACAACTCCTTCCTCAACATAAGTAGGATTTGTGTGTGAAGTTGCCCGCAAAGTTTCCACGCAGCCGCCTTGGTCAACGGCTACGTCAACAATCACAGAACCGGGGTGCATCTTCGCAACAAATTCGCGAGAAACCAGCACCGGAGCTCTTTTACCTAAGACCAAAACCGCACCGATTAACAAATCAGCATCGGGAACAACTGCTTCAATTTGCAAAGGACTGCTGTAGAGGTATTCTACTCTGGAACCGAACAGAGTTTCTAAATAGGCTAAGCGATCGACATTTACGTCTAATATCTGCACTCTCGCGCCCATTCCTACAGCAATTCGCGCTGCTTCTGTGCCGACAATTCCGCCTCCCAAAATCACAACTTTACCCGGTCTTACCCCCGGTACACCACCCAAAAGTACGCCCCGGCCGCCTTGCTGTCGTTCCAGAAACCGAGCTCCGAACTGCACGGACAAACGCCCTGCAATAATGCTCATCGGCGTTAGCAGCGGCAATTTTCTGTCCGGGAGTTCGACGGTTTCGTAGGCGATGGCCTGGACTCCGCTGCTGATTAAATGCTCGGTTAATGTGCGATCGGCAGCCAAGTGCAAATATGTAAACAGCAACTGCTCTTTTTGAATCAGCGGATACTCAGCAGGCAGCGGTTCTTTAACTTTAACAATTAGTTCGCGATTCCAGACATCTGAAGCCTTTAAAACAATCTTAGCCCCTGCTTCAACGTAGTCCTCGTCCGCAAAACCTGCCCCAGCACCAGCATTCGTTTCTACAAAAACTGTGTGGCCTTTGTCCGAACAAGCCCGGACACTTGTGGGGCTAAGCCCGACTCGAAACTCTAAATCCTTGATTTCCTTGGGGACGCCTATTTCCATCTATAACCTCTAATCTCAGGCATACATAGATCGAATCTAACCTAAAAACCATCCCCAGCGGGACAATACCATTGTAGATTTTAGATTTGGCAATCCGGCTGGGCTAGGAGAATTTTTGTGGGATTTTCAGCCAGTGCGATCGCAATTTCCCAAATAGGTAATTTTGCATAAGGTCGATCGTCTTTTTAGCTTGTTCCTACTTTATTTGATATGCGTGGTCGGCATTGATATACCCTAGGTCAAAATACTCGTAAATAAAGCCACTTAAAATGGTTACTCTACATTTACCTTTTATACCCCTTTTTTTTTATTTTTTTTGTGACTTACTTTTTATTTAAATGACTCCAAATTATAATCAATGAGGGGCGGTTTTTTGGGCTGGTAAGAGAAATTATTTTTTAGGCAAAGCGCCCGTATTGAGTACGCACCTCAGCAACCATACTATCTTTAGATATTCCAACATCTTCGCCAGACTTTCAACTAACTAGGTAGGTGCAAATGAACTTTTGACATTTAGGGAAACTTATATGCTAAAAAAAATGGTAAAAATCTCAACAAACAACCCGAAACGGTATAAAGTAAATGGTGGTTCTAGAGATTTGCTTAAAAAAGAACTAACTTCTAGAGAGTTTGGTGTCAATATATTTGATGGGTCACTTATAATTTAACAGGCATAACTCGCCCCCCTATCTAAACAAATGCCACGCACACCTACCTTAACATTCGATCGCGGAACTCTATTGCTGCACCCGCCGCCCAAAGGCAGAGACTGGGTGGACTTTGCCACTTGGGACGATCGCGTGGAAAAATACCGCATTCGGGCAATTCACTACCGCCCGCTGGTAGAATGCCTCCAAGCCGAGTGCATTCACTTCACCGACGAAGCTAGGGGATACGAACTACTCGAACTCGTACCCAGCGTAGAAATGCAGCCTTACCCACATCAAGAACAAGCCCTCGCAGCTTGGCAGGAAGCAGGCAGCCAAGGAGTAGTCGTCCTCCCTACTGCTTCCGGCAAAACTTATCTGGCACAATTAGCCATGCAAGTCACTGGTCGCAGTACATTAATTGTAGTACCAACTCTCGATTTAATGCACCAGTGGTATGCTAATTTAAAAGCAGCTTTTCCCGACATCGAAATCGGATTGTTGGGCGGAGGTTCGCGGGACAAAACGCCAATTTTAGTCGCTACCTACGACAGTGCAAGTATTCATGCAGAAACCTTGGGAAATAAATACGGTTTGCTGGTTTTTGACGAATGCCACCATTTGCCAACGGACTTTTATCGAGTAATTTCCGAATATGCGATCGCGCCTTTTCGACTCGGGCTGACAGCTACACCCGATCGCACCGACGGCCGCCACAGCGATTTACATTTTCTGATCGGCCCCACAGTATTTAGCAAAAGACCCGAAGATTTGGCAGGCGATGCTTTAGCCGACCATAAAATAGTTCAAATCATGGTAAAACTGTCACAAGAAGAGGGCGATCGCTACGCCGAATTAATCAACATTCGCAACGACTTCTTAAAACAGTCTAACATCAGAATATCCAGTCTCGAAGGTTGGAAACAGTTTATCATGGCAAGCGCGCGATCGCCCCTGGGACGGCGCGCCATGCTAGCCCACCGCCAAGCCAAAGAAATCGCCCTTTGTACCGAAGGAAAACTGCGAATTTTAGCCCAAATACTAGCAGAACACTCTCCCCAGCGCACCCTAATTTTCACCGGAGACAACGCCACAGTTTACCGAATTTCCCAAGAATTTCTCATCCCCACAATTACCCACCAAACCCCAGTCAAAGAACGCCACGAAATCCTCGATCGCTTTCGCAGCGGCGAATACAAAACCCTCGTCGCCTCCCACGTCCTCAACGAAGGAGTGGACGTTCCCGACGCCAGAATTGCTATCATATTGTCAGGAACCGGCAGCGAACGCGAATACATCCAGCGATTGGGTCGAGTTCTCCGCAAAAGCAGCGATGTAAATAAGTTAGCAATTCTCTACGAAGTCGTCACCGAAGACACCAGCGAAGAAAGAACATCCCAGCGCCGCCGAGGAGGAATGCAGCCTCACAAACCCCAACCACAAACACAAATAGAACCGCCACAGCCAGAATATCAGAAATTAGAAACTGTCAAACCGACACCCATTTACGGAGTCAACCGAGAGACAACCAAAAAAGCAGCAGAATCACCCGCCAAATGGGGAGAAGATAATGATGAAATTCCCTGGTAGCAAGCCTAAATAAGTTAGTTGTGGGATGGTAGTCTTAGTGAAAAGATGGCTATATAATTAAATCACTCCTAGGTCTATTAAAAAACTACCATCTACAATCGATTTACGGAGTCAACCGAGAGGCGACTAAAAAGCAGCAGAATCACATAAAAGTGGGTAAAAAATGATGATTTCAAGAAATCTTGAAGGTTGCCCAATGAGTGTATAATCTGAATATTGACTAATTCACAGTACCGGAAAATGATCGATATCACACAAATAAGTAACTTTAAAGTCTTCCCCAAACATACAGGAGTTTGGGAGGGAACTTGGACAATCCTCAATGCTGATTTCCAAGACACCCAGCGTTTTACAGCAGTGTTAACCCAGAAAATTGTTGATAACCAGTGGAGGCAAACTAACGTTCAAACTTATGCCAATGGCAAGAGTGAAACACAAAACTTTGTGGGTCATGTTGTCGGTGAAGGGCAAGTAGAAATTGAAAGTAATGACTCTATCTTTTCTAACTACAAGACACTAGCCACAGAAGTTGGAGATAATTTAATCGTTTTTCAAGTATGGGACAAAGCAACTGGCATTCTCAGGGCTGTAGAAACCATAAATCTGGTCAGTTGCGATCGGCGAATTCGGACTACCCAAAGCTTGACAGAAGAGGGAAAACTCAGGGGAGTTATGGTGATTGTCGAACAAAAGATTGAGTAAAAGTTTTCACTGCTTATGTTACCCACTGATTTATTAAGTCACCGCCAAAACGGAGAATCAATCGTCCCGCTACGCCTCAAGATAGATGCTAAAAACATAGATGCAGCTACAGAAACGATAAACTGCTTCCAAGAGTCGATCGGCAAAACCCAAGGCGAGCTCGACGGACGCTTGCTAGAATTAGAAGGCGACAGCCCCGATTATCGGCTGAAACGGGGATTAGCGCACCTGCTGAAAGGCGGTTTCTGCACCTTGGAAGTCATCAGTCCCCTAGAACCCTCAGAGTTGAGACAGCGGGTTTTTGCCTTGTCTGCGCGATCGACTCCCAGCCCTCAATCTACCCAATTAACCCTGGAAAAAGTAGCAACTGAGCTCAGCCAAGACTTAAACAGAGAAGTTTTGCCTCACGAAATCACTACAGGTTTATACGCGGATTTAAACGAAAACAAAATCCTCACTGAGTTTAATGCACCAACACCCGAAAACTTGCTTCACAAATACAATCTTTCTCAAGTTCAAGGCATATTTTACCGAGCAAGTCAAGTCCAATTAACCGCCCACCGCAACGATCCGGGAGAATACAAACTCTTATTTCGCTATCTGAAACTATTTCAATTAATGACTTACATCGAAGGCGATGCAGACCACGGTTTTACACTGACAATAGACGGCCCTACAAGCTTATTCAAACCCAGCACCCGCTACGGCTTAGCCCTGGCGAAAATGCTGCCCGCACTGCTGCACGTCACTAAATGGAGTATGCACTCGACACTGCACACAAAAGATCCTTTTAGCGGCGTTTTGAAAACAGGTAAATTTACCCTAAATTCTGACTGCGGTTTAGTCAGCCACTATCCCCCTGGCAAGCCTTATGATAGTATGTTAGAAGCCGCATTTGCTGAGAGATGGAATTCCACAAAAACCGAGTGGCAACTAGAGCGAGAAGTTGATTTAATTCCGATTCCAGGTAGCGTGATGATTCCCGACTTTCGGTTGGTGCATCCCGACGGGCGAGTATTTTTATTAGAAATAGTTGGCTATTGGCGGCCGGAGTATTTGCAAAAGAAATTTGCACAAGTACAGAAGTCTGAATGCGATCACTTGATTTTAGCTATTTCCGAACGGTTGAATTTGGAGAAGGCTGGGGTAAATGTAAATGACGTGCCGGCCAAAGTAGTCTGGTTTAAAGATAAATTGTTGCCCAAATCAGTCCTGGAAGTCCTCGAAGAGTAACCAATCCGCGCATCAGTTGCGAACTTATTTCTTTCTCTCTCTGCGCCCTCTGCGGTTCAAAAAAAGCCTATTATATGAATTAAATTATCCTCAAAAAACATCGCAGATTGCACGCTATACTAAAATGGGAATTTACCCAAATCTTTGCCACCGCGTACTCTCACCCTAAAATCGATTGAAAAATGCCAGACACAAGTATTGTTGAAAGAATCAAAAAGCTTTTAGCCCTCGCCACCTCATCCAATGAAAACGAATCGACTGCTGCGGCAGAAAAAGCTTCCCTGTTACTTGCACAGTACAATCTCAGCCTCGCGGATTTAGGGCCAAATCACCAAGAAGAGATTGACGAAAACTCTGTTGAAACAACATCGAAATTTGTTACTTGGAAAATGATGCTGCTTTCGGGAATTGCCGACGCTAACGGTTGCAATGCCATGCGAAACACTTATAATGGCAGTATGTTTTTGGTGGGAACTTCTACAAACCTGATTGTTTGCAAACATCTTTACGAGTATTTGAGTTCCGCGATTGAAAAAAGAGCGAAGTACCGCAAAGGAAATGGGAGGGGATTGGCGTATCTGAATGCTTTTCGGGTTGGATGCGCGACAAGGTTGAGACAAAGATTGTTGGAACAAAAACAGGAGATGGAAGAGTCGGGGATTCCCGGTTCCGGGGATGTGGCGGCGACTCCAGGGATTGTAGTGCGATCGATGTTTGAGAAAAATCAACAGGCGATCGCCGATTATCTAGAGGGCCGAGGGGTTAAAATTAGAACGAGAACAGATTCTCAAGTCAGCAGCGAGGCGGGTTTTAATTCGGGGTATGAAGTGGGCGACAAAATTAGTTTGCACAAGCAAGTGCAGCCGCAAGGGGATCTGAAACAACTTAATGAATGTCTTTGAGTAGGGTGTGCGATCGTGAAAATCAGCTTCCTAGGTTAGAATTAAAAACAGAAACTAACAGCAGAGAGCCATGTCAGACCAAGATATCGCTAATATAATTACGATCGAACCGGGTAAACGAGGTGGTAAACCTTGTATTCGAGGCATGAGAATTACAGTCTATGACGTGCTGGAATATCTCGCTTCTGGGATGACTTATCAAGAAATTCTAGATGATTTTCCCTATCTCACCCAACAGGATATTTTAACTTGCTTGAGTTTCGCGGTTAAACGGTAATTGGAGCGAGAGCGTTATAGTTAACTTAATAAGATACATAGGGTAAAAACATGACAGTTTACGATCTAACTATTGCTAAAATTAGCCAACTGCCGGAGTCACTTGTTCAAGAGGTGAATGATTTCATAGACTTTTTGCTCCTCAAATACAACAGTGAATTGCCACAGCTTACTGAATCAGACTTTTCTGACTATTTAAAGAATTTAGAAGCCTACGAAGAAAAGTTAGCCCGTGGAGAGATTAAAGGGTAGCAGCTTCGTCTTCCGATTCATCCCGGACTCTGAAATAGTAAAACAGATTAGCAACAGCCAAATCAGACGCTTTTTCCAAGTTCGACGATACTAAACTTTTATGACCCGCTATGTTCCCTTGCTCAATGATATAATCTTCGTACTCTTGACGCTGCTGCGGATCGAGCATCAGTTCCAGTTGAGTGCGAAGTGCATAAAAATGAGACTTGGGCCGCAAATTTTCATAAAGTAACTGTTCATCCGGTATTGCTGAAGCAGTTGTTGCTGATTTTTCATCACCGCTTGATAAAAACTTGGCATTAGTAAAATCTTTACTCTGTAAATGTTTTAGCTCACTTTCGGGCAAAGCTTTAGTCCATTCAATCTGATTAAGCCAAATGTCTAAGGCAGCTAAATCGTGATTGTGAATTCGCGTGATTTCTGGGAATAGAAAATCTAGTTCCTCGTCAGAGTCGCAGCCATCAATTACTGTTAAGCCATCTTGACGGATTTGTTGTTGAAGTTGAGAAAGCCGATCGCCCGCAGCACCAAATTCATTTTGCACCTGATACGTGCCGATAATACTTTGCTCGATCGCCCAACTGCACTCTAACCGCCGCAACTGTCCCGCCGCACAAGTTTCTTCTAATAAATGCGGATTTCTGTAGTCTGCTAAAGCTTCAAACAACATCCCCCGCGCTGCATCAATTTCAGCATTGCGGCGGTTAATATCTTGCAGTTGCAAAGCCGATCGCATTCGTTGAATTGCTTGATTAAATAACCCGTAAGCCCGCACTAAGACTAGGCGATGGTTCTCAAATTTTATATCTGCAACGACTTCGGAAATTAATTGTTTAATTTCCGCGCCTTGACCTTTCAAAAGTTGTTCTAAATTGATGAAACCATTTTCTACTTTAACTTCCAGCCTCTCTACCGCTTTTTTTAGTTTCAATGTCTGGTGCAAATTCACCGCTGATAAGGCTACCCCGGCGAAAGTTCCCACACCAATGACGGCTGTTGTCGCTTGCAGCACCCCCAAAGTGGCTTGGACGCCTTGAAAGCCCATGTGCATTTGCTGCATCTGCAAGCCGCCCATGACAAACTGCATAGGAGACACTAAGGGCGATAGTGAGTTGTTGTTGAGGGCTGCGCCAACGGCATGGGCCATAAACTGTCCCGTTGCTGCATCCCTCGCCATGCCGATCGGCACTCCAGCGGATGTAAACACTTGTGCGTACTTGCCAGCCTCGATCGCAGCCTGTACCGCTGGGGAAAATACAAAGTTCATCATAAATTTTTACCCTGCTAGCATCTCACAGAACAACTGATCTATTATGATCCATTTAATAAAAGAAATATTATTAGGCGCTACAAATGAATACTTCGTTAATTAGTTCCCAAACCGTTGAGCTTATTTCGCTGCTGACACGGCAAAAACTCCGAAAAGAAGATATTTCTCCGCCGATGCTTTTCCTGGCGGGGCTGGTGACGGTGTTGGTGGGAGTTATCTATGCCGACGGTACGGTTGGCGCTGAGGAAACGCAGCGACTGAGCACAACTATGACGGCACTCATCCCCGCTAACAACAGTTTGCGCCAATTGGTAAAGCCGATGGTTAAGGCGGTGCGATATCAGGAAGTTTACAAAAAAATGCACGAGTTGCTGGCCCTCACCTCGTGCTTTTCCGAGGAGGAAAAACTGCTGTTAATTAGTTTTGGCTATCAGATGTCGGCAGCAGATGGAACAATGGACGATCGCGAAAAAGGGTATTTGATACTTATCGGTAACACACTGGAAATTGACTCTCGATACTTGGCAGTTTTGGAAGCGAGTTTTAGCAGTCAAGCAATAAGCGATACAGCAGCTTTAGCAGAAGTCCACTCGTTACTAGATCCCGCACGCTTTCAATCTCTCGATTCTTTGTTTGTCCGTGCTGCTAGTCACATTATCGAATATTTACCAGAAAAACCCAAACAACAAAGCAATCCAAAGCATTCAGTTTCCTCCTATCAGGAGTTGCAAAAATTTCAGGAGTATCAAAAACAACTGGATAGAGTTTGTGGCCAACTACATTTAACTCTGCTAGAGGGAAGCGATCGCAGCGTCTTTTCTCGTACATTAACAGAAGAAGTAACAAAAATATCTCGCAACTTGCAATCTCAGCGTTTCCGCGTGGCTGTTGTCGGCGAGTTTAGTAAAGGCAAATCAACTTTACTCAATGCGTTACTCGGGGAGGAAATCCAACCGGTGCGGGATATTCCCTGTAGCGGGACTGTGACTATTTTGAAATATGGTTCGCAGCGCCGGGTTATTTGTCGCTACAAAGATGGACGGGAGGAAGAAATTTCACCGGCACAATATCAAGAGAAAGCTTCCATTTCGGAAGAGGCGGCTTTGGGTTCTTGCGAAGATGAGATAATCAATTCGGAAATTAAAGAAATTGTTTTTGAGCATCCCGAATTAGAGTTGTGCCGCAATGGGGTAGAAATTATTGATTCTCCCGGATTAAACGAACAAGCGGAACGCACAGCGGTAACTCAGCAAGTTCTAAAAACTGCTGATGCAGTGATTTTCTTGACTCATGCTCAAAATGCTTTAACGGAGAAAGAGCGAGAACTGCTTTTGTACTTGAAAAAAGAACTAAATTATGGTAATAAGGAAGGCGCGAGTAATATTTTTATGGTAGTTAATTTTTTCGATTTGCTGCGGCGGGAAGAGAGTCGCCAGCAGGTACGAAAAAGGGTGGAAAGGATTGTTACAAGTCAAAATTTGATTGCTGGTGAAAACCGGATTCATTTTATTTCTGCTCAATCTGCATTGGAAGCGATTTTAGCAGGCAATGAAAATGATGATTATCTAAAATCTTTTCAGGGTTTTACTGATTCGGTTGAGAAGTTTCTGACTGTTGAACGGGGGGCGATCGCACTTCAGCAGTCGGCATCGGGAATGAAGCAAATCATTGACACTGGCTGCGATGAATTGACTCAATATAGGGAAATGCTAGAAGGAAAGTTGACAGTTTCTGAAGCAGATAAGGCGAAGATTTTTGAACAAATAGCGGAAGTAAGCGGCCGCGATGTTAAGATTAGACTTTTAGCTAATAAACTGAGAGAGGAATCCGTAGGAGAAGCTATTGAATCTTGGAATGAATGGGTGAAAATATTGCCCCATCGCCTCGCTACAAAAAGTAATAAATGGACTTCTAAGTATTCGCATATTTGGAGCCAAGACAAGTTAATCCGAGATTATGCCAATCAATTTGTCTTGGAATTAACACAAGAAATTGATGTCTGGAGCGACCAAAAATTGCACTTTATATTGAAAGAAAAAATAGAAACTTTAGACTTCAAAATTAAGGAAGAGTTTTATGCAATCCGACAAGAGTTTCAAGAGTTCGATCGGCGACTTAACACTAGCCTTGTTACTCAATTCAATAACTTAGGAATAGCAAAAAATATGGGTGGAATTGGCATAGGTGGAAGCGGTATCGCTTCATCAATCAATCCCGATATTGGAGGTCCTGGAGGTTTTCTTGGCGGTTTAGGCCTTGGTGGATTAGTAGCGGCGGGATTGCTGTTTTTCGCAGGACTTGGTATTATTCCAGTTATTTTGGGTGGCTTAGCTGCTGGTGGGGGTGGCGCATTTGGATTGGGAATGCTAGATGTGGATGGAATTCATAACCAAATTAAGCAAAAAATTTGTGAGTTAGGCTTTGAGAAATTTGGCGAATCGGCAGAGTCTATTTTTGAGAAGGTACAACAAAGAATTATTGCAGTATTTGCCGATCGCGCTGATGCGAATAGCGATGCGATGTCAAAAGCGATCTCGCTGTGGGAGAGTTTATTAGAACAGCAGGAAAAGCGCGATCGACAAAATCAAGCAGAATGCGAAGCCCAAAAAGTTTGGCTGGCTGAAAAACGTCGGGAACTCGAACAAGTACAAAATCAAATTGAAGCAATCTTAAATCAGAGCGATCGCTAATTCAATGAGTAACGGGTAAGCGCAAAAAAACCATCGTACCTTGTAAATACTATTGACTGTCGCGGTGCGTGACAGTCAATAGTCCCACCGCCGCGAGTTAAACTTTTCCCGCTGTCACGCACCCTACGACTGATATCTTGCCCAGAGTACGATCGCACTTAATCAATTAATTCCGCTTCTTCAAAAATCTGCCGAGTCGTTAACTCCAAACCAGGCAGCAACTCATCCACAATCGGTGTATTATCCGTATAAACTTGACTCGAACCATCGGGGAAAAAGCTTCTGATTAAAATAGCTTCTGGATCGATTACCCAAACTCGCGGAACACCCGCAGCCAAATAATCTTTCGCCTTCTCTTCAAATTCCTTCATCGTTTGATCGGGAGAGATAATCTCAATCACCAGTTCAGGAATTGCGGGACAAGCTTGATTCCGCCGATAACTCCGCGGTAAACGTTCATAAGAAATATACAGTAAATCTGGTACAGGAGCCCAGTTTCGATCCTGACGCTTTAATAAAACCGCTAATTCTGGAAAGACTCTACCTTTTCCCCGACTCCATAGACGCAATAGGAAATTTAAAGCTCCCTGTAAACTGGAATGAAAAATTTTTGGAGACACTTTAGGAACTGCTTGACCATCTACAAACTCATAATATACATCTCCGTCGGGCAAAGCTAGAAATTCTTCTAAAGTGAGTTTGGTTCCGATGCCTACCATGACTCCTAGCCCTCTCGCTAATTAATTCATATATCTATTATACAAAATTTCCCAACTTTCCTAGAAGTACGATCGCCCCTGGGCCTCTATTCCAAAAACACAATAACAAAATCCCCGACTTCTTAAAGAAATCGGGGATTTATTTAACGGCGATCGCATTTTAGGTTAGGCCTTTCGCCTGTTTTTATGCCAAAACTGGCACTGGCTGCGGCCAACGTCCCATGACTTTACCAATCACCGCCAATTCTTCCATCAACTTGTCGAACTGATCCGGTGTTAAAGATTGCGGCCCGTCAGACAAAGCTTTTTTCGGATTCGGGTGCACTTCAATCATCAGCGAATCTGTACCAGAGGCGATCGAAGCAAACGCCATTGACGGTACAAACTGCGCCCAACCGGTGCCGTGACTCGGGTCAACCATCACCGGTAAGTGAGTCAGGGTTCGCAATACTGGTACTGCGGACAAATCTAGCGTATTGCGCGTATATTGCCTGTCATACCCGCGAATTCCGCGCTCGCACAAAATCACGTTCGGATTGCCAGAAGCCATGATATACTCAGCAGCCATCAACCATTCTTCAATGGTGGCGGAGATGCCGCGCTTCAGCAGAACGGGTTTGTCTTGAGCTCCAACTTTCTTCAACAGTGAGAAATTCTGCATATTTCTCGCCCCGACTTGGATTACGTCGGCTACTTCTACGATCGCACTTAAGTCCGCCGCATCCATAACTTCGGTGATAATTCCCAAACCGCTAGCTTCCCGGGCCGCAGCTAGCAATCCCAAAGCACTCTCGCCGTGGCCTTGGAAAGCGTAGGGGGAAGTTCTCGGTTTGTACGCGCCACCGCGCAGAAAATGAGCTCCTGCTGCTTTGACGCGCATTGCCGTTTCGACAATCATTTCTTCGTTTTCGACCGAGCAAGGGCCTGCTACGATCGCGATCGGGTGATTTAGGCCGATCGTCACAGTTCCTAAAGGAGTAGAAACTTTTACTGCGCTGGGTTCTCCTTGGCGGTACTCCAGAGAAGCGCGCTTGTAGGGTTTTTCCACGCGCAGCACTTCTTCAATCCAGGTGCTCATTTCGCGCAGTTGCAGAGGTTCGAGATCGACGGTATCGCCTACCAAACCCATGACGGTTTTGTAACGGCCGACTATTTTTTCTGGGATCAAACCCCATGTAGTGCGGAGGTCTTCGTCTAGTCGATCGATCTCGGCTTCTGGAGTGCCGGCTTTCATTACAATAATCATATTTTTTTTGCCTTTTCTGTTGGGCTAGACACGGATTATGACACGGATGAACTGAGAAAAATAGATGCAATGGGCGATCGAGAATCTATTTATATCAGTATGATTAGCAATTTTGTGGGGCGGGTTCTTGTTCCCTCCCCAAGGACAAACTCTAGATGGTTAACAGCTTAGTTTTTAGCTAATGACTAATGACTAACTTTTTGGCTTGGCGGCGCGCCACGCTTCTCGCATCCTGCCAAAATTGGTATTAAATTCTTCCCACCCCAGAGTGCTTCCTGAAACTTCTTCATCCCAGGAAGCCGAGAGGACTCCGTAACTCAATCCCAGAACCCCTAGACCAAAACAGCCCATGCTTACCAGCAATACTGCTGTATTGGGCAGGTCAAACAAGCCGTTGCTGACTACCAAATAGCTTACAAAAAATGTGGAAATTCCCAGGAGGGTCGGTATGCCGCAGAATACCGCTATGCGGGATATCATGCGTTTGCTAACTGCTTCTGGGATGGATTGCGCCTGTTTTCCGGTTTTGTTAGCTTTGGGCTGCTTCTCGGCAGAATCAGACTCTAAGGCTGCGTTTGCTTGTGGTTCTGGGGGCTTTTTAGGCGTTTTTTTACGATTTGTTGCCGGTTCAAAGGGCAAGCGCTGGCGGGGTGGTTCGGAGGACATATTTTATCTCTAACCTGAAATCTCGAACATTTTTCAATAAGTCTTGGTGTTTGTCCAAGATTAAAGAATATTGTCGCAAATTTTGGCTTTGGTGTTTAGCCGCGAATGCCTAGACGGGCAATCAATGCTTTGTAGCGATCGGCATTTTGCTTTTGGATGTAGGCCAGCAGGCGCTTGCGGCGGCTGATCATCATCATCAAACCGCGCCGGGAGGCGAAGTCTTTTTGGTTGATTTTCAGGTGGGCGCTGAGTTTGGTGATGCGATCGGTCAGCATGGCGACTTGGACATCTGCTGAGCCGGTATCGGTTTCATGGGTTTGGTAATCGCCCATGATTTCTAGTTTGCGCTGTTGTGTAAGTGGCATGAATTGATTTTATGTTTTTTTGTACGATGTCACAATCTCCAATGATATCACAGGGAAAGCGTTAAGCATAAAATTTGTGCCAGGGATTGGTTTGTTGGCCCGGCATAATTTTGGTTTTGATTCCCGTTTGCTTGATTGGCTGGCAGATTATCGGCTCAAATAGGCGATCGCCTCACGTATCCAATCATCGGCATTACCTTTGGCGCACAAAGTGCTGTCTTGACTGAGGGTTTGCAGCGCTTGCAAGACTTCAGCCGCAGTGTATCCCATCGCCAGCAGGATCATCTCGACTTCTTCTTGAATAGCTGGGGGGACTCCAGCGGCGACTGAAGTTGTCAAACCTGCTTGCTGTCGCCATTCCGAGAGTTTGCTTTTGAGTTCGAGGGCGAGACGTTCTGCGGTTTTTGTACCCACGCCCGGAGTTTTGGCGAGGATGCGGGTGTTACCGCCGACGATCGCCTGGACTAAATCTTGCAATCCTAAAGTATCCAGAAGTGCGATCGCCAGTTGAGCACCGACACCGCTGACACTCGTCAACTGCCGAAACAAATCGCGTTCTGCCGCGCTGCCAAAACCGTACAATACGATTTGGTCTTCCTTAACTTGCTGGTGGGTGAAAATTTGGGCGACTTCGCCGGAGGCTGGCAATTGACCGGTCACGCGGGGCAAAATTTGGATTTCATAGCCAATATGATTGACTTCGAGAGTCAATATGACGCGGTTGCTGCCTTTGGCGATATCGGCGACTGTGCCTTTGAGATAGCTAATCATAGAGTTTATAATACACCGCTATTCGTTTTCATCAAACTCGGCTATTATGCTGCGGATTTCGTTGAGGCTGATATCTGTGCGATCGGATTTTGAGTAAATGGTTAACAAAAGTACGATCGACGGCGATTCGACTTGATAAATCATGCGATATCCTGCACTTTTTCCTTTTTGGATGTTGCTGTTTTTCACCCGGACTTTTAAGATGATATAATCTTCGCCCATTCCGGGAATGCGATCGCCAATAAAATTGCCAGCCTGTATTTGTTCAATTACGGGCTGGACATCTTTGCGGATACTGCGATATCTTTTCGCAAGGGCATACAAATTTGCTTCAAAGTCATCCGCAAATCTGATCGTGATTGCTTCGGCTTCATTCGGCATCGATTCTCTCCCACAGTTCAGAGATTGGTCGGGTTTGTCCGGCTTTGGCTTGCTGCAACGCTCTTCTGAGACTAGCTTTTACTTCTTCAACTGGAGTATCGTCGGGGTCGTCTTCAGCTTCATCTGTAAGTTCGGGAAGAAGGACGATAATTCGCACGGGGCCCGGAGTGTCTAGTGTTAAAGGTCGATCGAGCAATAATTGACCTTTTTCGTCGATCGTTCCTGTGACTTCAAAGGCTTTCATGTGTTTTACCTTGATTTTTTGAAATTAATACTATTATATAACCCTGCACTAGGGAGTTTGTTTTTTTAATTCAAAATAAGATGATGTTTAACCAAAGACAAATCCGTCTTGCCAAAATTCACAACCAAAGCCACATTGAAATTTTCCAACGATTTAACAAACCACATAATTTCATTAGAAGCTTTACCTTCATAGTGATTAAACAAAATAGAAAATCGCTTTTCCAACTCTGGTTTAACTTTGCCCGAAAGTAGAACGAGTTTGAACATTAAACCCATAGTCCGGCTGGCGCCGAGGTTGTACACCAAGTCGTAAAAAACGTAGTGGCTGGGATGTTGGGAATTTTCCACTACTAAGAAGTTGAACAACTGGTGGCAAGTCCGAACTAACAATATATTATTGAATTTCACCGAGTCATTTTCTCGCAATGTATTTTTGATTTGCTTGTACAAACGGTCATTAAATTGACGCCCGCCGTATTCTGGTTCGACCGACGATATTAAATATTCATATAAATCCACTTTAAATGAACCGTAAGATGGAGTTTTTCTGGAATCTCTCAGGAAAAATTGAGCCGCTTCTTTGTAGCTGCGATCGCCTGCTACTACTTTTCCCGCAAATTCTCTGACCGCTAAGTGCAGTTCTGCATCGTTCAAAAGTGTGGGATTAGCTGCCCGCTGCACAATGCCTATTTCTGTATTTCTCGGCTCAACCAAATAATTTAAATATTGAGACAAATGTATTTCAAATTGTCGCTGTCTTTGAAATGCCAGTTTTTTGATAGTTTGTTGGTCTTCCTCAATGCTGTCCTTGCTCAGTAGAGAATGGCCGTACAAATAAGGATACCTACAGATCAATTCGCCCAAAGGAGAATCTGTATCTTGTTTCTGCTGTTCCGCCTCTCTATCTAAGGCTTTTACTAAGCGCTCTATGGTCTGGAATTCTTCACTTTGAGTAAAGAAAGCTATTTGTTCTTGCAAGCGCTTGACTATGTAAAATTCCATCCCGAATCTGGGAGAAGTCTGCTTAAATAAAGCTACCAACTTGGCGATCGCCAAGTGGTTTTGGGAATGCAATTGCCAGCGGTTAATCGGGATGTAGCAGCAGCGGTGGAGGATATATTTAAAGTCGTAATTTGCTCGCTTGACGGAGACTATACTGTACAAAGTTGCTTCAATCTCTCGATCGGGATAGCCCATGCCGTCGATAAATAGCTTTCGGAACCGTTCGATCACCTGTGCGGGGGATTCTGTTTCCACGCAGGAGACGATGTGATCGTACAATCTCTGTTCGTTGCTGCCAGTTGGAACACTCTCTGAGGGCGGGGTGAGGATGCTGCTGCCTGCATCGGTGTCTGGGCTGCTGTCTGCAACTTGTGCGACAACGACTGTCGGTTTTTCTTCAAAAGTTCGATCGGGATTCAAGAACCAATAGTGTTCTTGGCTTAATTGTTTGTTCGCAGCCCAATCCAAAGCTGACTGCAAACTTTCCCCTGTCAATAACAGCGATTCATCTTCACGGTCTGAAGCCAGCCATGCTGCTAGCGCGGAGCGGTACGGAGCCAATTTCCCCAGCTCTTTTTCTACCCAGAACCGATTAAAAACTGACTGATAAATTAGGTTGGCAACTATTAATTTACCGTGAGATTTAACAACCAGTCCTGACAGTTGCAATTCGATTTTTTCGGGAGAGTAATCTGCTGCTACTCCCTGCGATTCCCCCGGTTTTGTTGGCTGGGGCGGTTGCAAAACTTGCTGGTACAGCGTTAACAGCCGTGTGAGGTCGCAGTGGCTGTGGAAAATGCGATCGCGAATTGGTGTCAAATGTTGGGGTTCGTCTTCTTCTTCCCAATTTTTAATAATTCTGTGTTTGACCAGTTTTTCAACCTGATGAGCTTCGGAATTTCTGCCAATAAAAGGCCCGTATTCAAGTACCAACTGGCAAACTTTTTGAGTTAGAAACGGTTGCCCGCCCGTCCAAGCTAATATTTCTTGGAGCACTTTTTGGGGGCGAAAAGCTTTGAGAGCCAATCCTTTTGCTAGCGGCAAACTTTCGTGCAGTTGGAATCGACTTAAATGAATCTGCCGTCCAATATTAAAAGGGTTGCAGCTTGGATCTCGGATCAATGCTGAGGGGGCTACTACTCCCATAACAGCAAAAGTCAGGCGATCGTATTCCGGTTGCTCTGCCCGCTTGGAGTAACAAGCCCGGATCAAAGCAAAAAAATCGCTGGTACTGAAATTTAGGCTGCTGATGCTGTCAATGTCATCTATGAAAATTACCAGATTTTGCTGAAGTGACTTGAGCAAAACTTTTTCGATAAATATCTCCAATCGCTGCACCGGCGATAGCAGTTCGCGATCGTTCCACCACTTGATGGCATCAAACCTGTTTGTGAGGTGCAAACTGCTTGCCATGCGGTACATGATTGCGGCATACCACTTTTGGGGGGAAATATTTGGGCTGCTGATGCTTCTCAAGTTGACGGCGGCAAAAGCTGTACCTTCTGCTTGCAAAATTTTGGCCGTTTGCACTAGCAGGCTGGACTTGCCCATTTGTGGCGAACTCAATACGTAGCAGAAGTCTCCGGCTTTGATCCCTTCGTAGAGTTCGCTGTCGGCCGATCGCCTGACATAGGTGGGCGCACCTGCAGGCAAATATCCTCCGACTTGATATTGGTAGGTGGAGTTGACTTCTGCTGTCATCTGGGAATTCATCAAGATGCTACGCCCCTATGCTGTGTGATCGAAAGGTTACAAAATTCCAATTATTGCCAGCTTAATATTGTTTAAAATTTTTGTTCCTCTTTCTCTATTATCTACTAGCTCAGCTTTCTCCTGGTCAATCTTTACCGTATCTTTGCAAGCGTTCGCCGCAAATCCTACGATCGGCTGAATTGTACCCCGGCAATTGATTCTTTACGCTCGTTCACATAATTGATGAATTTTCACCCGATCGGATTGAAAACGCTAAAATGCCCTTTTTTTCACATTTTTTTACAATAATACTTTAAAAATCACTCGGTGGTATGATGTTGCCAGGGAAACTCATAACCGCAGCGCCGTCAACCTTCTGCCTTCAGCTCCGCCTGCCGGATGCCGGAGGCAAACGCTGAGCAAGGCTGCCAATAAAAAACCCCAGCGTTTTGCTGAGGACTGCTTGAGTGGGAGATATCGTTAATCTGCGTTTTTTTTAGTTGACTTAGATTGCATGGAATTCCATGCTGCTGACTTTCCCCGGGCTTTCGCGTTCGGGGATTCCTAAGAACAAACTTTTCAGGATGAATCCACAAAAAGTTTAATTCTTAAAGGCGTTGTCAGAGCCCGGCAAACCACTCGCTCAACTATAAAAGTTAAGTCTGTGGCTAATTGTAGAAGATGCGCCCTGATGGCTTAACTACCCGATGGATTAGCACCCTGATGGCATAACTCCCTGATGGATCGGCGCCCTGATGGCTTTCGCTCCACTACCCAAAAGATTCGGGTTGGTAGATGATCGTGGACGTTAGTAACACGTCACTTCCGGCGTTTCCGATCGCAAGCGGGTGTGCCTGTCTGAATTGATTATGGCAGGCAGATTTATCAGAAGACAAGTGGGTTATTGCATCAACCCATTTCTGACAGATCGGGTTAGCCAAAAAGTGTCAATCTACGAAAATCAGGGTCATCGAACATGAAAAACAGCATCTTAGTATTAGGGGTAATTGCCTCGGCTGGCTTCGGCTTTTTCGAGGCAGGCAGCGCCAGCGCTTCTGCGATCGCCCCACAACCTTCATCAACCAGCAGTTTGACGGCTTGGGAGAGTCGTCCCGACTTTAACTACACTGGAACGAATGAGGATGGGGAGCAAGAAGAGGTAAAAACGGGTAAAAACAGGAAATAATTGGCGCTATAGTGTGGTTCGCTGTTGTGCGGTTGTGGTTGTGGTTGTGGTGGCGTTTGTTGTCGCAACCGCCTCGGATCGAGGCGGTTAAAACTCGATCCCAATAATCAGTCTACCTAATCCCGGGGGTGGGGGTCAGTTTCTGAGAACCGTGGATGGGAAAATAAACAGGTAAGGCAAGTCTGTCGGTGCAGTTTCCCCGCCTATAAACTTCCTTACCTTCTGATGTTCGGGATTCGGATCTGGCAAAATCGTATTTCATCTCGTAAAAACCCAATGGAAAATACTCTCGAAACTACCCGCAGACAGCGCGTATTGACAAGAACCCAGGAACGGCGTCAGGCGACACCCAAAGAAAAACAGTTGATTCACCTGCTAGCCAATATGGCTTGCAGTTTGATTAAATACGACTACAAACACGCAGCCGGGAAGGGAACCCTCCCGCCTTCGGAAAGCAAGCGTTTAGCGGAATGGCACTACCTGCGAGTTCAGCAAATCCGCCGGATCGAACGCTCGTTGGAGCCCGTAGCGACCCTCAAGCGCGTTTACTACAAGAGCATCCTCAGTCCGAGGGATTTGAAGTCTTTGAAACTTCTGTGGCTTGAGGACGACAAGAACCGGGTCAAACGGGTCGATCCTGACTTGGACGACATCCTCAGCGAAGCTTTGGATCGGGGAGATACTTTAAAACAGCTCTTTCACTCGATCGAAGTCAAAGAACGCACGTTTGCTCCAACTCCTCGCCCCGGCGCCGTGCCGCTTTGGGTCAAAGAGTGGGAAGACTCGGAATATGACATAAACTTTTTTCCGCCTTCGTTCTCTGCATGGGTTTCGATCGTGGACGACTAGCTTCCAGACAAACTCTTTGACATGGCATCGATGGTAAATTTTAGATGGTAGACTTATTTGCTATTGCTGCCATTGGCCAAGAGTGTGCGGGCGTGAGGCTAAACTAGCCGGCGTTGCGCGCAGGCATCCGAGTATAGAGAAGTGAATCGGAGTCAGTACCATTGTACAATGGGGGAAAACCAGGGCTTCAGCTAATAGCTGATAGCTGATAGCTGATAGCTGATAGTTTCTCATGACTGACTCGATTTCAACTTCTCCTCTAGACTCGGCAGCCGATACAGCCGAACTCCGCTCTCAGTTGAGGTCGGGTTCGGAAAAAGCTCAACTGCAACTGCTGCAACAACAAATAGCAGATTCCGGTTGGGATGTATTGATGGAATTTTTATTAGAGCGCAAGTCAGAGGCACCGACTGCGGTAATGGGTAAGGCTTACCAAATTCTTTACAGTGCTAATTCTCCGAGAGCGGCGGAGTTTTTGCAAGCGAATTTTCCGACTGGGCTCGTGCCGCTGCGATCGGACTCTAACATTGATTACACTCCGCTGCAACAATTATTGGCGTTACAAGAATTTCAAGAAGCCGATCGCTTAACTTTAGATAAGCTTTGTGAATTGGCGGGTGATACAGCTTTGCAGAGAAAGTGGCTGTATTTTACGCAAGTTGAGAGTTTGCCCGTGGCGGATTTGCAAACAATTAATACGCTGTGGAAAGTTCATTCCGAAGGCAAATTTGGCTTTTCGGTGCAGCGGGAAATTTGGCTGAGTTCGGGCAAGAATTGGGATAAGTTGTGGCCGCTAATTGGCTGGAAGAAGGGAAATAATTGGACGCGGTATCCGCAAGAATTTATTTGGGATTTGAGCGCGCCTAGGGGTCATTTGCCGCTGTCGAATCAGTTGCGAGGAGTGCAGCCGTTTTCGGCTTTGATGGCTCATCCGGCTTGGGTGAAGTGAATGGTTTGGCGCCTTTTGGAGAATGTGGGGCGGGCTGGATGTTCAGCCGCACATTTGTTGGTGAGGCAGTGTTGGATTGAACCACACGGATTCACACACGTTCCCCCTGTTCCACTGTTGTGCAGGAATTCACAGGCCGGACTCCTGTTCCACAGAGGAAGAGAGGGCATAGGAGCGGGCTTTAGGAAAGTTGGGAAATTCTCTATAATAGACTTCTCCCATCGTTCAAATCCCTTCCCCCGCTTGGTTGCTGGCGGACGTTTCCGGAGGGGACTGTCAGGCAGCAACCAACGCTTAAATAAAGATTTTAACGGTTTGTCTAATAAGAACTACCCAATTTTATGACCTAATTTTTACTGTTTTTTGTCAGCTTGTAGCGACTTTTATTGACACATAACAATCGCCTGCGCGATCGCCCGCGTAGAATTGGACGGTAGGGCGGATGCCATCGTTTTAAGGGGCGGGGCGGCGGTTCTGCGGAAGATTTGGCTTGTTTTAATCATGAAAGAGTTGTCAGGGCGATCGCGAATTGTGCGATTCCAATTATTACAGGCATCGGGCACGAAAGAGACGAACCTCTCGCCGATTTAGCAGCAGATAAACGAGCCCGCACTCCGACTGCGGCGGCAGTTCAAGCTGTACCAATTTTAGCAGATCTTTACTTTGAACACAAGCAGCGAATGGTCAATTTAGCAAACGCTGTGCGGGCAATATTTCAGACAGAATAAGAGCATTTGCAACTGTTACAAAATCGATTTGAAGCAATTATCGATCTGGTGGAATCGGGAGATTTGCCTCTAGAAGAGGTTTTCGAGCAGCTTGCGGTGGCTGTGGAGTGTTGGCAGGAGTGCTAAAAATTTTTGGCGGGAAGGAACAGATGGATTTGTCTATCGAGCTTTTGGCTGCGGAACCCGATTTTTAAGCGCAGGTAAACGGGGATTAATGTAGGTGAAATATGTTGATTCGTTATTGGATAATTTGTGCGATCGTCTCATTGAGGAATGGAGGACACGGCAATGCCGTTTCCCTACCCCAAAACAATCAATCTTCCTCGTTTTTTATGTAACCATCGCCCGATTAATTGTAGGGACACGGCACTGCCGTGTCCTGACTGTGGGTAATATCAATTCCGATATCACCGGACATGATATAACGTGTTTTTTGACACAATCAAAGACCACAAATCAATGCAAACCCTGACAAATAAACCCCGACCAATAAATCAAAACATCAAAAGGATTTGACATAGTGTAAAGATTTTTTGCCAGACTTTCATATCCTTTCTTCCGTTCCTGAATCTGATTCTCCTGCTTCACTATTTCCTTCAACTTCTTATCCAACTCCTTAAACTCATCCGTCCCCTTACTGTAGGATTTCTGCCGCAATCTTAACTCCTTCCTTTCCTGTTGAACCGCAGCCAATTCCCCCTCTAACTTCCCAATAATTTTCTGAAGCAACGGATCGATTTGCGGTTGATAAAGCTCTTTCAACTCCGCCCCCGAAATTGTCCGCAACCTCACCTGTGCCCGTCGCAAAGCCTCTGGACGACTCAAACCTTCCTTGGGACTGCGATACTGATAGTAAAAAATTGAAAACAACGAAGTAGCAAAATCATCCACCGCCCACAAAGTGCTGACCACACTCCGAGCTCCCGCACACAAAAAGCCCGTTCCCAAACTAAGAAGATTATCGGTAATTTCCGTCCCTCCTAAATTAGTTTCGCAGCAGGACATAAACACATCGGATAACTGCGGGAAGCGCCAACCAGGTGTCATCAATTCCCCTAACGTGATACTGCCATCTCCTAAAAACAATCGCGATTCTAAAGGATTGTCCAAACGCGAGACAGCGTGGTGACTGGAGTGGATTACATTCACATTTTGGGCGAGGTTTCGATAGGCTGCGACTGTTGCTTCTTGACTTCCTTTTAAGCGCTCAGGTTTGCTCACAATTTCGGCAATTTGTTCGCACTCAAAAGGAGTGAAGTACAAATCATCAGTGGCATTTTCCACAATCCCATATTTGGGCGATTCGATGGTTTCGTCTTTACTGCAATACTCCAAAATTCTGCAACTGGGAACGTAACGAATCAGGAAATAATCGCTAAGAACTACCCCCGGCCCCCCCTTGCTAAGGGGGGGAGAAAGAAGAGATTCTTGTTCCTTAGCAAGCGCAGAATCCAGATTCTTAAGCCCCCCCTTAGCAAGGGTGGAGTGGGGGGGTTCTATCGGCAATGCCGCCAGCGGAATCTGATGCAAAAACAGATGCGGAATCACAATCAATTCCTCAATCCCATCCAAACAATTACCAATCAACTCATCAACTTTCAACCGCTGCGACAACTGAGACAAAAACTCACCCATCCCCTGTTGCCAAATTTTCCGATCCTGCAAATAAGGAAACAACCAACTCTCGCAAATCCACTTCTGAAAATTTCCCAAACCCTCTCCCTGACAAGTGTGAATCTGCGGCGCTTTATCCTTGTAAATCACAAAAACATGAGTGTCATCATCCGTCGTGTAAAAACAGAGAATCGCCGTCTGGGAATTATCAATGAGTTTCTGCATCGCCGCAAACTCCATCGGATGGACTTGAACTTGTCCCGCTAAAACTGGATCTAAACGGCGGATTTTTTCCCAGATTTGCTGTTTCTCCCCTTCCAATTCTTGAATCTTTTCTGTGTAAGCAGACAAATCTGCCCGACTGCGCGACTGACTCCCCACACCTGCTAATTCTTTATTGCCTTCAGAAGGTTTGCGGAGTTGTTCAACTTCTGCGTCAATTTCCCGCTGCTTCGCCTCAAATTCCTGCAAATATTTTTGCACTGCGGGCGGAATTTCGCCACTAGCATACAAATCATTGCTGTGCATTAAATCGACTAACCGCTGAGCACGAGCTCTGTCACAATATTCTATAGCTTTTTCTAGTTGGTTGCTGTTGACGCAAGCTTGAATTGCCTTTTCGTAAACACCTATAGATTCAGCTAAAATCTGTTGGCGAATATTATCTGAAGTGGCATAACTTCTGATTTTTTCCACCGCTTTAATTGCTTTCTCGAATCCTTCCAGGGCGATGTCCCAAAAACCAGAAGTGAAAGCGGTATTGCCGAGGTTTCTACCCCATTGCAAGCAGTCTAAAGGGAAAGCAGTAGGAGTGCGAATTTCTAATGCTAAGCGCAAACAAGTGAGCGCCTCTTCTATATTATTTGCCCTGACTCCTTCTATTCTGTTACTATAGGCACCCCCCAAATTGTTTTGAGTGGTTGCCCAATATGCGGGATAATTCTCACGGGTATAGACTTTTAAAGCCTCGCTATAACAGGCGAGCGCCTCTTCTATATTATTTGCCCTGACTCCTTCTATTCTGTTACTATAGGCAGGGCCCAAATTGTTGTGAATCGCTGCCCACTTTTCGGGATAATTCTCGCGGGTATAGACTTTTAAAGCTTCCCGATAACAGGCGAGCGCCTCTTCAATATTTTCCGCCCTGACTCCTTCTATTCTGCCTTGGTAGGCATTCCCCAAACCATTTTTAGCCTCTGCCCACTTTTCGGGATAATTCTCGCGGGTATAGACTTTTAAAGCTTCCCGATAACAGGCGAGCGCCTCTTCTATATTCGCCGCCCTGACTCCTTCTATTCTGTCACTATAGGCATTCCCCAAACCATTTTTAGCTGCTGCCCACTTTTCGGGATAATTCTCGCGGGTATAGACTTTTAAAGCCTCGCTATAACAGGCGAGCGCCTCTTCTATATTCGCCGCCCTGACTCCTTCTATTCTGTCACTATAGGCAGCCCCCAAATTGTTTTGAGTCATTGCCCAATTTTCGGGATAATTCTCGCGGGTATAGACTTTTAAAGCCTCGCTATAACAGGCGAGCGCCTCTTCTATATTCGCCGC
>NZ_JAUBPO010000074.1:40509-40712 GCF_036700785.1 Microcoleus sp. S28C3
CCTGACTCCCTCTCTTCTGCCATGATAGGCAGCCCCCAAATTGTTTTGAGTCCCTGCCCATTGTTCGGGATAAGCCTCGGGGGTATAGACTTTTAATGCTTCCCGAAAACAGGCGAGCGCCTCTTCTATAGCGATCGCAAATTATTCATAAATCGATCTAGGGTTCGATCGAGCAGTAGTTTCCTGAGAATTTTGGCTCAAAA
>NZ_JAUBPO010000075.1:0-2836 GCF_036700785.1 Microcoleus sp. S28C3
TTTTTATGTATGACTGTACTTTAAGCCTTGGATAGCTTTCCTCGCCACTCACCCCAAAAAACTGTCCGGACTGTTGTGCTGTTGAATCTGCACCAAATTGCTTTGGCGGAACTCAAAAAATTGGGGCTGAAAAATGGGGAAATTCTGGACAAATTGGAGGCCGTCGCAACTGGGCAGCAGATTTGTCAAGTCATGGGGAAATTGGAATCCATAGAAATTGGCATCCGATCGGATTTGGCGCAAGTTCAGAATTTGCTGGAACGATTTGTTGATACTTCCGCGCCCCGATTGCCGCTTCCCTACGAGTGCGAAACGATTATTCAAGACCGCACTCAAGACTTTACGGGCCGCCGATTTGTGTTTGAAGCAATTATAGATTTTTTGCAGAAAAAGCCCAAAGGATATTTTGTTTTAGAAGCCGATCCTGGTGTGGGGAAAACTTCAATTATGGCAAAGTTAGTGCTGCTGATGCAGCGGCGCTGTGTTGTCCATTTTAACTCGCAATCTCAAGGCACGGTTAAGGCAAAGCAATTTCTGGAAAATGCCTGCACTCAGTTAATTCAAGCCTTTAAACTGGATTACCCAAAATTGCCAGAAAATGCGACTACAGATGGCAATTTTCTCAGTCGATTGTTGGGGGAAGTGAGTGCTAAATTGGGCGGAAAAAAGTTAGTTTTTGTTGTGGATGCCCTCGATGAAGTCGATCTGAGCGATCATGGGCGCAGCAATGTCCTTTATTTGCCAGATGCTTTGCCGGATAATGTTTATTTTATTGTCTCGAAGCGGCCGGAATCTCTGCCTTTGCCAAATCATCAGGTTTTTGATTTGATGCAGTACACTGCAGAAAGTTTGGCGGATGTCAAGCTTTATATTGAGAAACGCACCAGCAACAGCGCGTCAATTCAGAGTTGGATTAACCGTCAAAATTTGCAGCGAGAACAGTTTGTGGCGGCGGTGGCGGAAAAAAGCCAGAATAACTTTATGTACCTGCGCTACGTGCTGAATGATATCGACAGCGGCAAGTACAGCGATGTGAATTTGCAAGATTTGCCGAGGGAGTTGGAAGGATATTATGACAAGCATTGGGCGCGGATGGAAATGGCGGTTAGAGATAAAGAATTGCGCCGCCGGAAGTTGAAGGTGATTTATTTGTTGACGAAAACTCGCAAGCCGATTTCTTGCGATCTTTTGGCGGATTTTGCTGAGGAAGATGCTTTGGATGTGCAGGAAGTTCTGGATGATTGGGAACAGTTTCTGCGACGCAATAACTATACTCCACCACATTACAGTATCTATCACGCGAGTTTCCAAAGATTTCTGCATCGTATAGATGTGGTGCAGAAAGCTGGGGTGTCGCTGCGGGATATTGAAACGGCGATTTCTGATAATTTGTGGGAGGCTTTGTACGGCGATGAGTAAGTTTAAAAAACGTTTGGGGAAACTGTCGCCGGAAAAGCGGCTTTATGCTTTGGAAACTCTGCCCGGAGATTTTGCAAGCAATAACAAAGGGGAACGGCTGCATCAGTTGTTGACGGATTTTGATTTTATTGAGGCGAAGTTGGATGCGGTGGGGGTGCAAGCGTTAATTGAGGATTATGATTTAGCGATAATTTCTGATGTTTTGCTGTCGCCGGAGCAAACTGAAACGCTGAAATTGATTCAAGGGGCAATTCGCAAGTCGGCGCACGTTTTGGAAAGGGATAAAACGCAACTGGCGGGGCATTTGTGGGGGAGGTTGCTGGATTTTGAAATGCCGCACATTCAGGGGTTGCTGGAACAGGCGCGGCAATCGAAAGATCGTCCTTGGCTGCGGCCTTTGAGGGCTAATCTGGAAAGGGCAAATGAAGGGGCACTGCGGACGCTTGTCGGTCATACTAGCGGGGTAAATGCAGTGGCGATTGCACTTGATGGCAAGACAGCGATTTCCGCTTCAGCCGATGGCACCCTAAAAGTCTGGGATTTGATCCGCGCCACTGAACTCAGAACTCTCACGGGTCATGTTCGCAAGGTATATGCAGTCGCGATCGCACCAGACGGTAAAACAGCGATTTCCGCTTCAGAGGATAGCACACTAAAAGTCTGGGACATAAATAGCGGAAGCTTGCTCAGAACTCTTACCGGTCATACTGGTCCAGTATATGCAGTTGCAATCACTCTTGACAGCAAACAAGCGGTTTCGGCTTCAGAGGATAAAACCCTAAAAATCTGGGATTTGCTCAGCGGAATCTGCCTCAGAACACTCACCGGTCATACAGGTCCGGTATATGCAGTTGCAATCACTCTGGACAGCAAACAAGCGGTTTCAACTTCATGGTCGGATAACACCCTTAAAATCTGGGATATGGACAGTGGCACTGAACTCAAAACTCAGACCCGTCATACGAGCTGGGTATATGCAGTAGCGATTACACGCGACGGCAAACAAGCGGTTTCGGCTTCAGACGATAAAACCCTAAAAGTCTGGGATTTGCTCAGCGGAGTCTGTCTCAGAACTCTCACTGGTCACACTGCCAAGGTGCAAGCAGTCGCGATCACACCCTCTGCCATCATAGCGGTTTCAGCTTCAGATGATAAAACCCTAAAAGTCTGGGATTTGCTAAGCGGAGTCTGCCTCAGAACTCTCATGGGTCATATTGGTGAGGTATATGGGGTGGCGATCACGTCCGACGGCCTGACAGCGATTTCAGCTTCAAAGGATAAAACCCTAAAAGTCTGGGACATTGACAGCGCCAGGGAAATCAAAGCTCTCACTGATGATAGTGGCAAGGTATGTGCAGTGGCGATCGCACCAGACGGCAAAACAGCGATTTCCGCTTCACGGGATAACACCCTGAAA
>NZ_JAUBPO010000075.1:2936-40284 GCF_036700785.1 Microcoleus sp. S28C3
ATCTGGGACACCGAGACAGGTACGAAAGTTAGAACCCTCACCGGTCATACTGACTCGGTAACAGCAGTGGCGATCGCCTCAGACGGAAAAACAGCGATTTCCGCTTCACGAGATAACACCCTGAAAATCTGGGACACCGAGACAGGTACGAAAGTTAGAACCCTCACCGGTCATACTGACTCGGTAACAGCAGTGGCGATCGCACCAGACGGCAAAACAGCGATTTCCGCTTCAGGGGATAACACCCTGAAAATCTGGGACACCGAGACAGGTAGCGCAGTTAGAACCCTCACCGGTCATACTGACTCGGTAACAGCAGTGGCGATCGCACCAGACGGCAAAACAGCGATTTCCACTTCACGGGATAAAACCTTGAAAATCTGGGACACCGAGACAGGTAGCGCAGTTAGAACCCTCACCGGTCATAGTGACTCGGTAACAGTAGTGACGATCGCACCAGACGGCAAAATAGCGATTTCCGCTTCACGGGATAACACTCTCAAAATCTGGGACACCGAGACAGGTAGCGCAGTTAGAATCCTCACCGGTCATCCTTACTCGGTAATCGCACCAGACGCCAAAACAGCGATTTCCGCTTCAGGGGATAACACTCTCAAAATCTGGGATTTGCTTAGTGGCAAAGAAGTTGCTAGTTTCAGGGGAGAGGCTGAGTTTGGTTGCCGTACGATCGCGCCTGATGGGGTGACAGTTATAGCGGGCGATTGGTCAGGCCGGGTGCACTTCCTTCGACTGGAGGGACTGCTAAATAAACTGCTAAATAATCCGGTTACTTTGTTCTACAATGGTGTTCGGCTAGCGAGGCAAGGACAGTATAAAACAGCGGTACTAAAATTAATTGAAGTTGCGGAAAGCAGGTCGGATGAGCCTGTTGTTTGGTTGGAACTCGGTAAGGTTTTGTACAATTTACAGCTTTGTGAAGAAGCTGTCGCCTGTTTCGATAAAGCTATAAAAATAGAAAACGGAAACCGAGAGTTGTGGTTTCACCGAGGCGTGGCGTTGATGAATTGGGGCAGTCAAGGTGCAGCCCATGCGAGCTGGAATCAAGCTATAAGTATCGATCCTAATGACTGCGATTTCTGGGCTTTTAAAAGTAAAATACTAACGTATGTGGGATGCTATAAAGAAGCTATTTACTGTTTTGATTTAGCTGTAAAAATCAAACCAACATATATGAGTGATCTATCGTTCGTAAATCGTTATTTGATATCATATACCACTATCCAGTTAGAGTCTGTAGGAGAAAAAGATGCGCGTTATGAAGAGCTAAAATTTAATCACAAAGAACGGAAATTTGGGCGGCGACGTGAACTAACAGCAAAGGAGGAATCTAACATGGGTCGTCTGGATGTTGAGCCTGCGTAGTTTGTTCGCTCGGCTTGGTTCAATGGTCGCGCTGAAGAGGCAATATCCAGCTATGACAGAGCTTTGGAATTGGAGCCAAATGATTTTGATATTTTGGGTAATCAATCTTATGCTTTTGTAGTATTAGGTCGTTATGAGGAAGCGATAGATTGTTTTGATAAAGCTTTAGAAATAAACCCAAATAATGCTAATGCTTATGGTGACAAAGCTTGCATTTATGCCTTGCAAGGTAATGTTGAGTTATCTCTGGAAAATTTGCGGTGCGCGATTGAATTGGAACCGAAAATATATCGGGAGTTAGCGAAAACTGATGCGGATTTTGATGGGATTCGGGGTGATGCGCGGTTTCAGGAGTTGTTGTTGGGATGAGGGTGTGTCAGGACTTACCGACTCCGACAAAGAAACCGGGTTTTTACCGAATTTCTGGACTACAATCAAGTATCTTCGTAAAAAACTTGGTTTCTGGGCCCTAGCCTCCCACAAAAGAAACCGGGTTTTTGACCGAATCTGTGGGTTGTAACGAAGTATTTCGGTAAAAACCCGGTTTCTGTGGCCCCGCCGATCGGGTTTTTTGTTAATCGGGCGATCGAATTTGAGAGGAATGTGCGATCGACTTTTATTATTCAGAGATAGTATTTGGATCGATCGGCACAATTCCTTCGTCGGCGTAGCGAGTAAAATCCTTAACATTTAGCGTCAAAATATGTGCTGCACCATTTGCTTTCATAATAGCCACAAGACGAGCATCATGTACCTGAACTCCCGAAACTCTGTAGCTAACAACTAACCTACGCCACTCGGAGTATGTTAAATGCGTATCGGGAAACAACGGAAAAAGACGATCTATCCGCTGTAACAGACGATCGGCATCAGCAGGAGTCAATCCAAAGCCATTTTTATCGATCGGGCGAGTAACCACATTCCAAAACTCAACGCAGTTTTGTGATGCTACTTGCAGTTTATATCCATCTTGTCGCAATTTTTTTACGGCAGTTCGGGTTACAAGGTATAAAGGATGAGAGCGATCGGCAAACCGCAGCAAAGTATTCGTATCCACAAGACATAACATTGCTAAGGGTGATCCTCGTAGATGCCTTCACGACTTATGGCAAAATCTGATAGCATAGGGACATTTACTCCCATGTTTTTAATGGAATCATCAGCCAATTCATCTAAAATTATTTCAAACTCGCGATCGCTGATTTCTGCCTCAGAATCACTTACTCTTGATAACAGACCGGGCCCTGACTTCCAAGTTAGAAACTCAACAAAATTAAGAACAACTTCTAGCTGCGGTTTACCTAAATAACGCAGCTTACTTACAATGCTTTCAATTACAGCTTCCATATATTTATAGTTGAGCTTTAATTGTGATTAATTTCAGGAAATTATAGCAAAAATATCAAATTTTGTCAAATTTACCCAACTGCGAGAGAAGGGGAAGGGATCTCGGCTTTTAGGGAAAGGGGCAATCGACTTTTAGGGAAAGGGGCGATCGACTCTTCAACCCGTCGG
The DNA here is from genome assembly GCF_036700785.1 of Microcoleus sp. S28C3. Classification (NCBI taxonomy): domain Bacteria; kingdom Bacillati; phylum Cyanobacteriota; class Cyanophyceae; order Oscillatoriales; family Microcoleaceae; genus Microcoleus; species Microcoleus sp. S28C3. The sequence goes on from NZ_JAUBPO010000075.1 coordinate 5,835, forward strand.
GTGGGCTTTGAGCAACGCCCAAAAAGTTAAATTTAAATGCACAACACCCGATCAATCAACCCTTGGCTCATCCAATCCCAGCGGCACGAAATATTGACTGTAAACCACACTATCCGATGCCCAAAGCGGCCGCCAATAAACATTTTGCATCACCGCCTTCTCCCCATCACCCTCAGCAGGCCACTGAAAACTGACGATCGCAATATTGCTATATCCCACAATTTCATCACCCTCTTGCAGCCAGCGATTGCGCCACAACAGCGATATAAAATTCCACAACCTACGCAGCACTGACAATCGTTTATCTGTATGCGATCTATTTGACGCAGTTCCCTTTTCTAGCTGCAAAAACATCCGAGCTTTTTGTCGTTTTATCCAGTCAACCCGATACCCCCAATCAGGCAGAGATTGTCTATTCCTGACAGCAGCCGCCAAAGCTTTCTTTCTGCCACCCCTCGAAATCTTAATTAATTCCAGCGGCTCATTCCATCCCAAACATTCGTGCGATCGCTCAGGAAGCAGCGACTTAATCTTAGTATGAATTAAATGCGTTTTCCACTCCTCATTGATAAAAGCACTAGCAGTCAACTGCGCCAACACAGAAGATTGACAATTTGATTGATAATTCGCCTCCTTCAAAAGCTCAATATTCGATCGAGAATCGCCAAAATGACAATCAGACCAATAACTCAGCCGCACAGCAGCAGCATAGTGAATATCCCCCGTCAACAGAATCACCCGATCGCGCTGTTTAAAAAGTTCCGACAACAGCTTCACAAAAGCCAACTCGTGAAAATTCCACGCATCCCCCGCATCACTATTAAAAACCTTCCCCTGTTCCACATCCCACTTTTGCACCGCATCAATAATCCACAAACCCACCAAATTTGTCGGCACAACCACCAGCGTCGCCTCAATATCAAACTCCCCAGTTTTATTCAGCAAATCAGTCTCCTTCAAAGGTTTCTGAATTTGCTCCTCAAAACCTTTGTGAGTCAAAAGCATCGGCGGATCGATCGCGCTTTTCACCGGATACCCCCGCCAACTCCGCGTATCCAGCACAATCACCTCGTGCTTAAAACTTCTCACAGTAAAATGCCAATTCAAAACCTCACTTACACCCTCGCCATCCCGATCCAAAATAAAAACATCTTCATCTAATTTCAACTTAGGCAAATGAGTTTTCGGATCTAGCGCTGGAATTCCCAAATACGAAGCCGCCTCCTCCCAAGCAGAAACATCAGTCCCCGCCGAATTCGACCATTTTTCAGCAGTTGTTAATAATTTATCTCCCGGTTTTTCGCGATCGAACTGTGCGGGCGTATTTCCCCAAGCCTGAAACACAGCGTAAGCCAGCAAAGCATTCTGCACCACCCGCCGGCCCAGCGGCTTCCCCAGCACGCGGTAACACCACTCTCGATTCAAATACAAATCGTCACTAACATCATGGTCGTCGCAAATCATATAAGTAGGAATATTCGCTAGCGCCCTCCTCACCCTCCACAAGTTGCGAACAAAACCGTCAAGTTCAACAACTTCTCTATCCCAGACTTTTGCCTGCTTAGAATTTGGGCAAATATCCTTACCCTTCGGAAAACGCTCGCACCAAAGTACCGGCGACCAAACTAACAAATACATCGCATAATATTCGCCCAAGCTAAACAAGTGACTTTTAGCATTGTTGGGTTTATTCACCAACATCGCCGTAAAGCCGCCAAAATCTCTGGCAATATCGCTGCGAGTCCCCGGCTGCAACTCAATTGGTTTTTTGGACTCATACTTAGCATCAGAGGGTTTCTGAATAGGTGACTCTCTAAAAATTTCCCTCTCTTGGCCAACTGTATTTTCGTTTTCCGCATTTTTAGGTATACTGATACACAAATTCTTTTTAATTTGGGCATCATCCATCAGGGGTAAACTCTCTTCCCAGCCTAACAGGGTATCGCCAGCATCAGTCAAAGCCCACAGCATCGCATCGGCAACGTCGTCGCCGTAAATTTGGTCACCCGTTAAAAACAGTTGGTGGGGCCTGCTATTTGCCGTACTTGCAAACTGTTCGATCGAATTATCCAATATTGGCAGGGCATCTCTGCCGTCTCCGTGGGGCTTGCGACAAGAACCGTGAACGATACGCAAATAGTTTAAATCGTTCGGCGGCAGGGCAAAAGTCGGCAACTGGTGAGCGAAATAACTGATCGTCTCCCGTCCCAAAGCCGACCAATCAGGGGACGCCGGCCACAGGCAAGAAATGAGATTTTCTTTCTCATTTTCTGGGACTGCAACCCCCGACGGCGACTCGCGACTCCCAGCAAACTTGATGTCATAAGCATAAATTTGCCCGGATGTCAAGACGTTGCCGTCGATCGGTTTAGCAGTCACCGCCACTACGTGCAGGTATTTGCCGAGCTGCACAGTAGAGTTCGCACCTTGGAGTAACGGCACCCCGACAATTTCGCCGGTTCCTCCCTCTGTCGAATAAACCTTGAGTTCGACTTGGCGGGGTGCTTTCAGAGCCAGCCAAACAGTCACTGCCCGACTTTCAGTCCGGCGCAAAATCGGGCCCGCAAGGATGAGCGGCAAATGATGAATTCGATGACTTAATGGCGTCCACGACATAGGATTTAAAAAATAAAAATTCAATCAGGGGTTTTCTAGCAATGAAATTTCAGGCGATCGAGCATCTGTAATCCGCTTAATTAATGCTAAGTCTGCCAACCCCAGTCTGTAAAATTGTAACAATTCATTAAGTAAAATTAATAATCAACCATGCTACAAGAAGAAAAATTACAGCAGTTCCTAGATTCAGCCCTGCAGCCGCCAGCAATTAAAACATCAGAACCTGCCGGGCGGCCCAACAGTCCGCCGCTCTACTCTTCACCTTTAGATCGGGCGATCGACCGCCACCCCCTCACCGTGGCTCCAGAAACCCCGATCGCCCAAGTGTTGGCTTTGATGAACCCGATGCGTGTCTCCTGTCGGCTTTATGGCGAAAAACCACACGCTCTTCCGAGTCCGACCAAGCGCAGTTGCGTGTTAGTCGTGGAAGATAATCGGCCCATCGGCATTTTTACAGAACGAGATATCGTCAAACTAACTACCGTAGCAGCTTGTGCGGTAGGACTGACAATTGCTGACGTAATGACTCGATCGCCCATTACCCTCAAACAATCCGAGTCTCAAGATATTTTCACAGCTATATTCACGTTGCGCCAGCATCAGATTCGGCATTTGCCCGTAGTGGACGAAGACTCGCGACTTCTGGGCATCATCACCCGCGAAGCCATTCACGAAGCCCTGCAACCGGTTAACTTGCTAACCAATTTGCGCTGTGCAGCAGATGTCATGACTAAAGATGTCATTTGGGCCCCAAAAACTGCCTCAGCCCTCGATTTAGCCGAACTCATGGTCAAGTATCGAGTTAGTTGCGTCGTCATTGTCGAAGAGCAAACTCAGCATCCACAGCGGTCGATCGCACCAATAGAAAATTACCAAATTCCGATCGGCATTGTCACCGAGCGGGATATTGTGCAGTTTCACGCCCTCGAATTAAACCTCTCGGAAATCCCGGCAGCAAGGGTCATGAGTGCGCCTTTATTTTGCATATCTCCCGCCGATTCCCTCTGGAGTGCCCATCAGTCGATGCAGCGGCACTGTCTCCGCCGTTTGGTAGTAGTTGGCAGTCACGGAGAACTTTTGGGCGTTGTCTCTGTGACAAGTTTGCCGCAAGTTTTTAACCAATCAGAAATGTACGGGACGATCGAGCTTTTGCAGCAAGCAGTTGACGATCGAGCCTCCCAATTGCAGGAAGCCAACGAACTTTTGCAGCAAGAAATTTTAGAGCGGCAGCGGGCCCAAGAAGCCCTGCGCCAAGCTCATGACGACTTAAAAAAACAAGTTGAAGAACGCACCGCTCAACTTTTAGAATCAAATGAATTGTTGAGACGGGATATTATCAAGCGCCAGCGAGTCGAAGAAGCGCTGCGGCGAAAGCAAGCTTGCTTGAAAAATCAAGCGCAGCAATTAGAGCAAACTGTACGAAAGTTGCAGCAAACTCAAACTCAATTAGTGCAAACCGAAAAAATGTCTTCTTTGGGACAAATGATTGCCGGTATCGCTCACGAAATTAACAATCCTGTTAATTTTATCTACGGCAATCTTTCCCACGCCAGCCACTACATCAAAGAATTGTTCCAACTGTTGGAACTTTACCAGCAGCACTATTCCGAACCAGTCTCGGAAATTCGGGAAGCTGCAGCACAGATGGAAGTCGATTTTTTGGTAGAAGACTTATCTAAGATCATGTCTTCTATGCAAGTAGGAACAGAGCGCATCCGCCAAATAGTTGTGTCGATGCGCAATTTTTCGCGATCGGATCAATCTAACATCAAGCTCGTTGACATTCACGAGGGACTCGACAGCACTTTGTTGATTTTGCAGCATCGGCTCAAAGCTTACGGCGCACATCCAGCTATTGACATTATTAAAGAATACGGTAATTTGCCCCTGATCGAGTGCTGTGGCGGTCAGATCAATCAGGTGTTCATGAATATTATCGGCAATGCTATTGATGCTTTGGATGAAGAAATTCAGAAAGGGGAATGGGAGAGGAGAGATGGGAAAAATTTACCCCCGTCAAATCCTAGTTCTCCAGTGACTTTTCCCACTATTACAATTCGCACTGAAGTTGTTGGCGACGATTTTGTGGCGATCCGCATTTCCGACAACGGGCGGGGCATACCGGAGGAGATTCGCCGCCAATTATTTGACCCGTTTTTTACTACCAAACCAGTAGGCAAGGGCACTGGGTTGGGACTGTCGATTTCTTACCATTTAGTTGTGGAACAGCACGGGGGGCGGCTCGATTGCGTTTCGGAAGCTGGACGGGGCACTGAGTTTGCGATCGAGATTCCGATCGTCAGTTGTCATTAGTCATAGGATTGAATAATTGAATAATTGAAGAAATGGAAATGACTGATGAAGCTCGTAGTTTGGATCGCGGGCAGGGCTATTTCATTCTTTTTTTAAACTGGTATCAGTAGGTGCGATTCGTTTACCCGATAACCCGAAAGGGAGGATGGCTAGCAAAGATGGGGTAAACCCAATCAAGGGTTGGAGCTCGCACTTTAATTCCATAAATGACAACTTACTATTCATGCAGGTGAGGAAACCTAGCCTAGCAACTAGCTAGGGCTTGCTGAATAAAGATAACAAATCGATCGCCCCGGCTTCCCCAAGAAGTTGAAAACTTTAGCAATAGCGGTTAAGTAAACTCAAACCCTATATACAGGGTACTAGCGTCGGTAAACGCTTGAATATCCGAACGAACTGGTAGGGTGACTGGGTGGTCAAATGCCAGAATTCTTGGTAAGATAGCTCAAAACTCGTGCATCTCCAAGGGCGATCGTATACCGAAAAGCTGAACAAGTTAATGGCCCAGTAGCAGAATTTGAACTCCCCTTAGAGGCAAGGTTGGCAACAGATAACCGTTGGGTGCTGATGGCTCAAGTAATTGCGGCAGTCAGAATTTGAAGCCGAATATGCTCAAAACTTCACCACAGAAATGGGTTCACCAGCTAAATCATTTCGGCTCGCCTTAGGGGGATTAATTATTAAGGAGAAATTGGGAACTAGCTCCGCGTGAAACCGTAAAATAAATCAGGGCAAACCCTTACCTACAATACTTTATCGGTCAATCATCATACAGCAACAAAGCGCCATTCGATTCATCCTTATTAGTACCCTTCCGACAAAGAATCAGCGCTGTTCTCGTCAATAAAATCAACGCGGAAGTGGTGACTAGATTGCGGTTAGGAACCAGCTCAGATGAGAAAAAAAAATCCCGAGCGAGAAAGCGACGCGCCTAAAAATCAAGGAAAATTAATCCGCTTATGCCACTTGCGCTCCAGCCGATATTAGTTATCAACGGATTTCTCACTCTTAAATAAAGCAAGAAAACACACGGAAAAAATCATATACATACTCTATAAAACGCTGAACGTTCTAGTTCTGAAAAAAGCGAGAACCTATCGCAATATCGCCAGAAAAGACTACTTAGAAGTTGCCAAACAAAGACGACCTTCCCGGAAAGAAAAAAGGAAAGCTCTGAAAAAATAACTCCAGTATGTCAAAAGAAACCTCTCTCACTTTTCACGGTTAATTGAGTTAGGAGCCTCCCTGGAAAGTCTCAGTAAAAAACAATATAAGACCTTGCTAGTAGTGTCCGAATTCTATCGGCAACAATTGTGGTTGTGGCCAAATCACCAACAAAGTATTGCCGACAGGATTGTAAGTTTAAGCCAAGCTCAAATTCGTCCCATAGTCGCGAGGAAAAGTAGGAAATCAGTAGAGTTTCGAGCTAAGCTTTCAGCGAGTTGCTTTGAGGGATAGGTGATTTTACATCGAATCAGTTGGGATAATTTTAACGAATCGGGAGACTTCAAAGCTCAAATAGACGCTTATCACAAATTGACTGGTTATTACCCAGAATCCGTCCATGTCGATAAAATTTATCGGACAAAAGATAACCGAGCATGGTGCAAAGAAAGAGGCATTAGAATTAGTGGACAGGCTTTAGACAGACCTCCACTCCAGGTCAGCAAATAAAAAAAGAGACAAGCCAAAGAAGATGAGAAAATTCGCAATGCAATTGAGGGAAAATTTGGACAAGGCAAAAGAAAGTTTAGTCTCGATCGAGTAATGACAAAACTTGCTAATACTTCACAGACTGCGATTGCTATTACTTTTTTAGTCATGAATCTTTCTACCTGGTTAAGACGGTTTTTTTGTGCCATTTTTTATCAAAAAGTCAAAATAATACCTGTTAACCAAGTGATGATTATTAAAAAATATTAATTACTAAACTATAGATTATTCAAACTGATATTAGAGGAAGCTTAATATAGAGGAGCGATCTCGATCGAACTTTTCCTTTACTTATTCAGCAAGCCCTAAGTAGGTAAAAATAAACATGGCCTGGGGGATGCCGGGTTTTGCATTAATCCTAAACTGGCGGCTAGTATAGCTCATTGCCTTACCCGCCCCTAAGATATTTTATTTTTTGTCGCGTCTGCCTACTTGTTAACTAATAACTTTTGAGGAAAGCCGCTTCTTCTCAATATATTGCTGGTGGTAATCCTCGGCCATATAAAATTCACCAGCAGGTTTGATTTCGGTGGCAATGTCTTTGTCGTATTTACCGGAAAATTGCAATTTTTGTTTGGAGGCGCGAGCGGCTTTTTCTTGTTCCCAATTGTGATAAAAAATCACAGACCTGTACTGTTCGCCTCTGTCGGGGCCTTGGCGATTGATTTGGGTAGGATCGTGACAGTTCCAGAATACATCTAGCAGTGTTTCGTAACTCACCTGCGATCGATCGTACTCTAGCAGCACAGATTCAGCGTGACCGGTGACTCTGGCGCAAACATCCAGGTAGCAGGGATTCGGCCAGTGACCTCCTGTGTAGCCCGCAGCAGTCGAGACGACACCCGCAACGGCGCGAAACTTGTGTTCAACTCCCCAAAAACAACCGGCGGCAAATGTGGCTTTTTCCATCGTGTTACTCATCGTATTGCGCTCAAACTTGGGAATAAATTATGCTTGACATATTCCCATCAGTGTGCATTCCCAAACCAATCGCGGCTGTACGTAGTTTAGCAAATATTGCCGCGCTTTTTCCAAGGGTTCTAAGGGCGATCGACTAATTCCCCCTGTCAAAAATTGCTGCCAGTAACAATGCTGTAAATAATCGATTAACCACAACTGAGATTCAGTATCTAAAGTTTTATCAATTTCCTTGGCCAATTCCAAAGCACACCGCAGATTTTGAGGCAACTCCTTCACCTTTTGCAGCAAATCATCGGGTATTGATTGCAGTTGCTGCCAAATAGAAATTGCCTCGCCAGGACTTCCCTGAGCCATTCCCAGTACCTCGGGATGGGATAAAATCTCCGCGAATCCCGCTTCCTGCAAAACTTGTGCCATTGCTTGGGGATTCAGCCGAGAAAACTGGATTTTTTGACAGCGGGAAATCAAAGTGGGCAGCAAAGCTTCCACTGTCGGAGCAATTAAAACGAGCGCTGCTTTTCCCGGTTCTTCCAATGTCTTCAACAAGCCGTTAGCGGCTCCCTCGCCCATTGTTTCTGCTTGTTCCAAAACTACGACTGAACGCGCCGCTTCAAGCGGCGGTCGGCTGAGAAATTCACCGATTTCTCGAACTTGTTCTAAGCGAATTTGTGGCGGTGCTTTCCGCTTTAAACCGGCTTCCTCTGCTTCCTTTGGCGACAGCCGTTTGCCTTGGTTCATGTAAGTTGGTTCTACCCAGAGCAAGTCTGGATGATTTCGCTGCCGCACGCGATTTTGCACGGAGGCTATTAGTCTGGTTTCGGGAAGATTGGCTGAGAATAAAAGCTCAATGAAACACTGAGCCGCTAAACTTTTGCCGATGCCGTTAGAGCCGATAAATAAATAACCAGGAGCAATTCGGTTTCGCTCGACTGCTTGAGTTAGCAATTCTACTGCTCGCTCTTGTCCGATTAATGATGTAAAATAATCCATGTTTGCGGAAGAAGGAAGAAGGAAGAAGGAAGAAGGAAGAAGGAAGAAGGAAGAAGGAAGAAGGAAGAAGGAAGAAGGAAGAAAATCTAGGGTTTTAGCAATTAAGTACATCCTAACCGTCGGCGCGGCTACTATAATACTAAAAGGTTATTGTGGTTTAATGGACTGCTCAATAATTGTTTTGAGTTAACAATGTTAAGTTGTAAGTTCCTGGAGCAGGACACGGCATTGCCGTGTTTCTAGATATTATGTAGCGCTATTTTTCAGAAATGGTATTATTTGAATATCCCCAAGCTTCTAACCTGGGAGTTACAATAGCTTGAATTTCCTGAGCGACTTCATATTCAGGGCGATCGGCATTTATCCGGACAATTCGAGATTTACTTTCCTCGGCTAACTCCGCAAAACCTTGCTGGACAAGGCGGTGAAACTTCAAATCAGCTTGCTCGATCCGATCGCACTCTCCCCGAGCTTTTACCCTCGCCAAACCCGCCTCCACCTTAATATCCAGCCACAAAGTCAGATCGCTTTCCAAGCCGCCGGTGGCAATTTCATTCAACTGTTTAATTAAATTTAAGTTAAGACCGCGGCCGTAGCCCTGATAAGCAATCGTAGAGTCAGTAAAGCGATCGCATAAAACAATCGTTCCTTTCGATAACTCTGGTTTAAGAAAAGTTTCGACGTGCTGAGCGCGATCGGCAGCGTACATCAGTAATTCTGCTCGATCGGATACAGATTCGCCCCCATCTTGTTTCAGCAACAAATGTCGCAGTCCCCTTCCCAGCTCAGTACCCCCCGGTTCGCGAGTAGCCACCAAGCGGACTCTCAGACCGCAACTTGCTTGCAGGAACTGTATCAACCGCTGCATTTGCGTAGTTTTACCCGCACCTTCAACCCCCTCAAACACGATAAGTTTGCCCTTCATTGCCCTAACTTTCCACCTGAATAAAATAAATCCATATTGTTCTGTGAATCGGTTCTAGGTTCGGTATGATAATAAAGTCTAAATGCCTCACGGCTGGAGTTGTCTATGGCTCGCTATACTGGTTTTTTTATCGTTGCCGTTCCGATCGACCGTCTCCGTCAGTCCCTGATTGAAATTTTAGAGTCATGCAATCTTGATATTATCTACAATACAGGAGATTCCGTCATGGCTCGCGAACTTCCCGGTCAAGTTTCGATTCCCAAACTTGTCACCGCAGAAGTCCTAATTGAGAAAAACACGGCTAGCGACTCAGAGGTTCGCATGAACTTCGTGATTAAAAACGAGGAACTGCCACTGCAAACCAACAACCACTGCCGTCAAATGTTCGAGCTAGTCAGTCGTTCAATTATGAACAACAATAATTGGCGGCTCTTGGAAAGTATGGCACTGTAGCCATCAGTCAGTCAATTTGAGGTGTGAGATTTTCGATTGACTCTAAAGATGAATCAGGGGGTTCTAAGTAACGTCGAAACTTCGTGGCTCTCGACTCCTGGTGTGAGGGGTTTGTCACCCTCTTGGGATGAGGTCATCAGTCATTAATTCCTAACTAATGACCGATGACCTCCGACTTCTATCTGTCATCCATACATTTAAGCTCGAAATCCCCGGCGCAAAAACAAAGAATTTGTCACAACGCTAACAGAACTAAACGCCATAAATGCACCGGCCGCCGCAGGACTGAGTAGAATTCCAGTTGCAGGCAGCAAAAGACCGGCTGCAACCGGAATTCCCAGAGTATTGTAACCAAAAGCCCAAAATAAATTTTGGCGAATCTTGTTGAAAGTAGCGCGCCCCAGCTCGATCGACTCAACAACATCCATCAAAGCATTTCGCATCAGCACAATTTGAGCAGTTTCAACTGCGACATCAGTGCCGCAGTGCAAACCGATACCGACATCAGCTTGAGCCAAAGCCGGGGCGTCATTGATACCATCCCCCACCACAGCCACTTTACAGCCTTGGGCTTGCAAAGTCGCGATCGCCCGAGCCTTGCCTTCCGGCCGCACCTCGGCCAAAACATCAGCAGGCGCCAAATCTAGCTGCTGCGCCGTCGCCGCCGCCGCCGACGCTGTATCTCCCGTCAGCATCATCACCCGCAATCCCATGCCCCGCAAACGTTCCACCGTCGCCTTAGCATCCGGCCTCAGACTATCTTTTAGCCCGATTACCCCCAGCAAAACGCCCCCCGAAGCCACGTAAACCGCCGTTTTGCCTTTGCAAGACCCCGACAATTCCGCCGCCACAGCAACGCCCTGCTCCTTCATCCACTCGGCATTTCCCGCGAACACCCGCCGGCCCTCCACCAAAGCAGAAACCCCGAATCCCGGTTCCGTGCAGAAATCCTCAGCAGCTAGCAGCGGCAAACCTTGCTGTTGAGCTTCCAGCAAAATCGCTGCGGCGATGGGATGACAAGCGCCCCTTTCCACCGCCGCCGCAATTTGCAGCAGTTTTGAATTAACCGCACTGCCAGAAACTCCATTAATTGTGGAACAAACATCTTGTTTCTCTCCAGAAACTCCATCAATTGTGGAACAGGCATCTGGCCTGTTTCCAGAAAATCCATCAATTATGGAACTAACATTTTGTTTTTCCCCATAAAATCCATCAATTGTGGAACAAACATCTTCTTTGTCGCCAGAAACTCTATCAATTGTGGAACTAACATCTTGTTGCTTTCCAACATTAATATCTGAGTTCAAATCCCACTGCGAATTCTGGAAAATCGGCAAATAATCTGTGAGTGTGAGATTTCCGGTTGTCAGAGTGCCAGTTTTATCAAAAACCACCGTATCTAATTGATGCACCCGTTCTAAAACATCGCCACCGCGAATTAAAAGTCCGCGCTCCGCCCCGATGCCAGAACCGACTAAAATTGCTGTTGGGGTAGCCAGTCCCAAAGCGCAAGGACAAGCGATGACTAAAACTGCGATCGCCAATTTCAAACTTAACAGCAAAGGCGATTGATAATGGATAATAGGCAATTCATTTCCCATATTCATTGCCCCGTGTCCCATATCCATTGCCCCGTGTCCTAAAAGCACAGAAGGCCAAATATGAGTGCCGGCAAAATACCAAAATAGGAAAGTTAAAATCGATATCCCCATTACCCCATACACAAAATATCCCGCGACAGTATCAGCTAAATTTTGAATGGGCGCTTTGCGAGTTTGAGCTGCCTGCACCAAAGCCACCATTTGAGCTACAGTTGTTTCCTTACCGGTGCGAGTTGCCCGTATCACAACTGCCCCGGATTTATTGATAGTTCCCGCCGCAACTGTATCTCCTGGTTGCTTCAAAACCGGCATTGATTCGCCAGTCAGCATCGACTCATCTATGGTTGTTTTGCCTTCGCAAAGTTCACCATCTACCGGAATTTTTTCCCCTGGCAAAACTTGCAGCCATTCTCCGACTCGGACGCGATCGGCTGGAATTTCAATGTATTGTGGATCGTAGACCGCAGATGTCGAGTCTAAAGGCAATTCTTCCGATCGCAAATCTAAACTCGGGAGTTTAAAATCAACTAAGCGGGCTTTCGCCGGCTGCAATGCGATTAAAGCTTGCAAAGCTGATGCAGCGCGCCGTCTGGCTTGCTGTTCGAGAGTTTTGCCCAACAAAATAAAGCCCAGCAGCATCACCGGTTCGTCAAAAAAGCACTCCCATCCCATCCGTGGAAACAGCAGCGCGGCGTTGCTAGCGGTGTAAGCTGTAACAGCGCCTAAAGCTACCAAAGTATTCATGTTGGGTGCATTACGCCACAAACTGCGGCACCCGTCAACGATAATCGGGCGCCCCGGTAGCAGCAAAGCTAGGGTGGCGAGTCCCCAGTGAAACCAAATATTGCTGAGAATTGGGGCTTTTGTGCCGAGTACGTGACCTAAACCGGATAGAATAATTAGGATAAGGGCGATCGTCAATTGCTTGATTTGCTGTCGAATTTCTTGCCGTCGCCGTTCAATTGTTGTCGCTTCTGCTTCCTGCTGATTTTCACCTGAACGAGACTGAGAGGGAAATCCATTATCAGTCAACTTTTTCGCTAAAGCTTCTGCATCGACAGTCCCCGGTTGACACTCAACCGTCGCGACTTCTACAGCCAAGTTAACGCAAGCTGAAATTACGCCTGAATACTGCATGAGTTGGCGTTCCACAGCTTTCGCGCAGCCGGCACATTTCATCCCGCTGACATCGAAAGTAACAAGTTCTGGCGGTGATTCTTTAACTGGTATGATTTCTGGTTGAATTTCGGGGATTGTTTTCGGTAGAAATTGCATGGTTTTTTTTGGTATTGATTAGAATATTTCGCCACTTATGAAAGGGCTTAATGCACTGTTTAGACAAATGTCTATATTTTGATAATAGATAAATATTGTGGCATCTTCCGAAAGTGTTAGTTTTTTTTAATTCTTATTAATTCCATGCGGTTAAATCCGCACTCCTGCAGGGGTTGAAACCAATGTCGGACTGCGGGTTTAATGCTAAGACAGGCTTTGGGCACGGTAGTGCTGTTTCCCTATTTGATATAATGAGCCAATTGCCTAGTTAGTATCCAGCTTTTATTTCACGAATTTAGCTATGACAGAAACACCCAAATTTTATATTGTCAAACGTCCTGCCGGTAATTGCGAAATTTTGCCGATCTCGCAACTCGAAGAACAAAACCCTAGTATTATTGAAAAGTGGGGCCCTTACGATTCGCCCGAAGATGCCATCGCCCGCCGCATCGGATTAATTCGCGCCGGCAAATGCCAGCCGCAATGACCAAAAGCATCCAGGATACAAGCCCCCGGATTCATCCGTCCAGAAATAAAAAACCTGTATCCAATAAAGGAGCCCCCGAATTTATCCGTGGGGTCAATGCTTCAATTCTAAAATCTAAAATCTAAAATCTAAAATCTAAAATCGATTGACTCGCATTGACGCATTGCAAAAAATATCGAAGCATTCGAGTTGAAAATGTTGGCTTTGAGCCGTAATCCTTCCCCCGAATGCTTTTTTTTAACTGAAACCCTACACAGGTTTTTTACTTCGATTTAGAAGGTGCTGCACTCGGTTTTGCTTGCGTTGCAGTCGGCTTAGGTGGCGCAGCATTCGGTTTCGCCTCAGCCTTATTGTTCCCGGTTTTACCAGTAACTTGCTGTGTCAAAACTTCCATAGCTTTCGCGTACTGCGGATCGGCCGCCGTAGCAATTTTATCGCGATCGCGCCTCAATTCTTGTTTTTGAGCGTCGGTGAGTTCTACCTTAAAATCCGGTTCAATCCCGGCGTGGTTGATATCAGTGCCGTTAGGAGTAAAATACTTGGCAATTGTCACCGCCAAACCCGCACCATTTCCCACGCCGCGTACTGACTGAACTAAACCTTTACCAAACGTCTTTGTTCCCACCAAAACCGCGCGTTTGTTGTCTTGCAAAGCACCGGATAGAATCTCGCTAGCACTTGCTGAACCGCCGTCTACCAGTACAACTAACGGTTTGTCTGTGAGTTCTGCCTTATTTGCCGTTTGTTTATCGGCCTCACCGATTCGATCGACCGTCGAGACGATCGTACCTTCTTTGAGCCACATCCGAGCAATTTCAATACTTCCGTACAGCAACCCGCCGGGATTGGAACGCAAGTCTAAAATATAGCCCGTCACCTTTTTCTGTTCCAAATCCTTAATTGCCGATCGCATTTCCGATGCAGCATTCGCACTGAACTGATTTAAGCGAATATAGCCGACTTCTCCGATGGGAGTTTTCTGCACCGACTTCCGCACAGGATGAATTTCAATTTTAGCGCGTTTCAGCTTAAATTCTAATTCCTTTTTTTCCCGCAAAATCGTCAGCGTCACCTCAGTATTCGCCTGACCGCGAATCAAACTTACCGCTTGATTCGTATCCATGCCTTCTGTGCTCTTGCCGTCAATCTTAGTAATGATATCTTTTGCCAGAATACCAGCAGTAAAAGCAGGGGTATCTTCGATCGGCGAAATCACCACCAACTTTTTGGTTTCCTCATCTTGAGTCAACTGAATCCCAACTCCTGTCAGTTCCCCAGAAGTTTCAACCTGCATATTCTTGAACTCTTCAGGGTCCATAAACCGCGTATAAGGATCGTCCAGCTTCTTCAGCATTTCCCGAATTGCTTTGTAAGCTTCGTCGTCGCTGGTATAAGTCCGGTTCAAATAATCATTCCGCACTGCTTTCCAGTCAACCTGGTTAAAAGTGCCATCCACATAACTTTTGTCAATAATCTGCCAAACTTCATCAACCAATTCTTTAGGGCTTCCCCGAAAAGAAGCCAGAGATTTAGAACTGCAACCAGTGTTCGCAAGAGTTACAGCAGTGAGTACCACTGCTGCTGCACTTAGAACAAGCCCTCGTTTTGTTATAACCATTTGTCTGACGCGCGGGAGAAAAAGAGTTCAGAATAATTACGCTCAATCTAACACAGGCAAAGCCGGCTCGCGTTTGGCGTACATATATTATTCAACTTTGCCGACTTCTATTCAGGGCGGGCTAGGAGCAACGCCCCACAAGAAACTTGATGTTTTTTTGTGGAACAGGCATCTTGCCTGTTCCTGACGGGCTAGGAGCAACGGCCCACAAGAAACTTGATGTTTTGTGGAATCGGCCCGAAAGCCTGTTCTTCGGGGGCTAAGGATCGACCCAGCGATCGTCCGATTTAATCAAATCAATCAATTCTGCCACGCCACGGTCTTCTGGCACTTTCTTAATTTCTTCCCGGCCCCGGTACAGCGAAATATAACCCGGTTGCTTCCCGACGTAGCCGTAATCAGCATCAGCCATTTCTCCGGGCCCATTGACAATACAGCCCATTACTGCTATATCCAAACCCGTGAGATGCTTCGTCGCCTCTCTCACTTGGTGTAACACTTCCTCTAAATTAAACAAAGTGCGACCGCAGGAAGGACAAGCGACATACTCAACCATCGTTTTCCGCAGTCCCAAGGCTTGCAGAATGCTGTAGCAAACGGGAATCTCCTTTTCTGGGGCCTCTGTCAGCGAGACGCGGATGGTGTCACCGATACCGTCAGTTAACAAAGGTGCGAGGCCTGCGGTGGATTTAATGCGGCCGTATTCGCCGTCTCCTGCTTCCGTGACGCCCAAATGCAGTGGGTAATCCATGCCGAGTTCGTCCATCCGGTGCACCATCAAGCGGTAAGCAGCAACCATCACGGGTGCGCGGGAGGCTTTCAGGGAAAGTACGATATTTCGGAAGTCGAGGGATTCGCAAATTTTGATGAATTCCAGGGCCGATTCCACCATGCCTTCGGGCGTGTCGCCGTAGGTAAAAAGCATCCGTTCGGCGAGGGAACCGTGATTAACGCCGATTCGCAAAGCTTTGCCTTGGTCGCGCAGGGAAATCACCAGAGGTTCCAGAGTTTCGCGGATTTTTTCGCCAATTTCCGCGAATTCGGCGTCGGTGTATTCGGTTCTGTCGGCTTTCGGCTTCTCGAACACGTAAAGTCCGGGATTAATTCTCACTTTGTCTACGTGTTTGGCCACTTCCAGGGCAATTTTCATGCCGTTGTGGTGGACATCGGCCACGAGGGGAACTGGTTGGTAGGTGGCGTGAAGTTTTTGCTTGATTTCGGCTAATGCTTTGGCGTGGGCCATGCTGGGCACGGTGACGCGGACGATTTCGCAGCCAATCTCGTGCAAGCGCCGAATTCCTGCGACTGAACCGTCGATGTCGAGGGTGTCTTCGTTGATCATCGACTGAACTACGACGGGGTATCCGCCGCCGATGGTGACGCTACCGACTTTGACTGGCCGGGTTTTGCGGCGTTTGATGGTGGTGTCGAAGGTTGGTTCGGTGGTGAGGGTTTTAGTGGGGTTCGGCAGAGTTTGCATAACTGGTTGCTAGGGTTCTGTAATTAGAGTTTATAAAATTGTGTCTGCTGTTTTTTAGGTTTGCACAGAAAGGGACTGTTTGGGCAAAGAGGTTTTGGGATTTAGAATTCTTAATGGGATTGTGGCGAATTTGTCGATCGAATTATGTCGGAAAAGGGCGATCGAACTAAAAGCCAACCATCACTGGGAAGGCGAACTGAAGTTGGGCCCGTGGAACTAAACCCAACCTAAAAAATACAGTTAAAATACAGGCTAGGCCGAGATAAAAATTAATATTGGTTGGCGGTGAGGAGAATGGTTTGGACACCGGGACAGCGGTTAAATGGCGATCGGTATATTATTGAAGGCAAGTTAGGTGAGGGTGGTTTTGGGGCCACGTACCTAGCGCAGAAGGCGCAAAACAGGCAGCGGGTTGTCATCAAAACGCTGAAAGACGACTTATTGAGCGATCCAAATTTTGGCTGGTATCGGGACAAATTCCGGGATGAGGCGCTACTGCTATCTTTGTGCAAACATCCCAATATTGTGCAAATAGACAACTATTTCATTGATGGTGATTTGCCTTGTATTGCGATGGAATATGTGGCAGGGAAAGATTTGTGGAATTTGGTAGAAAAGCGCGGTATCCTGTGGGAAACAGAAGCTTTAAACTACATCCGCCAAGTGGCAGAAGCGGTAATAGTAGTTCACGAAAAAGGTTTGCTACATCGGGATATCAAGCCACAAAACATTATGGTACGCGACAATTTTGATGCAGTTTTGATTGACTTTGGTTTGGCACGGGGTTTTATTCCAGATCGCACTCAGCAAATGACTTTGGGGCTAACACACGGTTTTGCACCTCCCGAACAGTACGGGGAGATTGGCAGATTTGCTGAGTATACAGATGTTTATGCTCTGGCAGCAACGCTATACTATTTGCTAACGAAAACACCACCAACTCCTGCATTTATGAGAGCTTTAAATTGTCCTTTGAAGCCCTCGTTTCAGATTAATCCTAATATTAGCGATGGGGTGCATCGGGCAATTATGAAAGGGATGGAAATGGATGCAACAAAGCGCCCTCAGTCGGTTCAAAAATGGTTGGCTATGCTTCCCCAATCCCCCGGCAATCGGGGGCAAAGAGGGGGTGTTTCACCAACGATTCCTAGCCCGCAGCCACCGCCACAACCTGTAAAATTGATTTCAGCAAAAGGAGTTGATTATCGTAAACTCGATCGGCTGTTGGCTAGCGGAGAATGGAAAGAGGCGGATCGCGAAACGGCTCAAAAAATGCTGGAAGTAGCGGGGAGAACAAAGGATGGGTGGCTGAGGGTTGAAGATCTCGATCGATTCCCCTGTGAAGACTTACGAACTATTGACCAGCTTTGGGTAAAAAACAGTAATGGACTTTTCGGCTTTTCGGTGCAGAAACGCATTTATCAAAGTCTGGGGGGGACCAGGCAATATGATAGAGAAATATGGGAAGCGTATGGCGATCGGGTAGGTTGGCGTGTGAATAATAGTACATGGTTGTCCTATAATGATCTAAAATTCAACACCAAAGCACCTCAAGGACACCTCCCGGGCGGGAGATTTGGGTTAAGGAATGGTGTTGGTTGGTGGGGGGAGTGGGGGAAGGTGATCTCTTCTCTCGCGTCGAGACTTGTAGAGTGTAACATCTAAGGGTTACAGAGTTTCGTGAAGATTTATAACAGAGGCTTTAACCACGAAACCGCGCCACTTCTACGTTTCCGATACCTGGCACATTCAATTTACCAAATTACTAAAGAGTAGAAACTAGCTATTTTTTGATCGGCTGTAATAATAGCAGCTTGACTTCTTTTGGCAACTGCTACAACCACTCTATCTGCTTGATCTCGGTGTTCCCCTTCTAATTTGACACTTTCTAGCCAAATGTCCTCATCAATTGGAACGATCCGAATAACATTAGACTTTTTTAAAGTAGCGATATAGTCATCAATACTTACTCCTCAATCTAACTTATGATTTTTGATCTTGATAGCTATTTCCCAGATGGCCATTGATGGAACTAAACCATTTTTTTCTTGTTCCATCTGCTGACAAGCATCTTTTGCCGATTGAGAAAGTTTCTCTGGATCTAAACTCCACCAGATGAGAGCGCAGGTATCAAGGACAACTGTCAGACTTCCTGCCATTCTTCAGTTGTTGGCGTAGTTAAATCTTCAAAATATTTTACTTTCCCCCGCAGATCCTTAAATAATTCTTCAGTTGAAAGAGACTTTTCATACTGAGAAATTATCACAATTGGTTTAGTCCCATCCATCACTAAAATTTCTTCGCCTTCAAGCTCGACAAGTCGCAAAAATTCTAGTAACTGAGCTGTTAATTGACTTTTGTCTATGGTTTTCATAGGACAATGATTGGTGTTGTGTTCAAACTACATTATATCTCTATACGGTTCACTGAGCAAAGGATGTCATTGCGCTTCGGGAAAGTAATCGCCGAGAGTTTGCTCAGTTCTCAATTAGCTGAGGTGCGCGATCGAATAATTACTTTTTGAACTGAACAATATTGTGTTACAATAAATAAACCTGAGCGTTAACATCGCAAATGTATGACCGCCAAAATACACATCAGCAAATTAGGTAATTCCTTGGCTTTGCCAATACCAGACTACATAGTAAAGTTTCTCAACCTTAAAGCCGAAGATTCAGTAATTTGCACCATAGAAAATGGGAAACTGGTCATAGAGCCTGTAAATAATAAAATATCAAAGTATACCCTAGATGAATTATTGGCAGGCGAAATAGAATCTAGCGAAGAAGTCTCTTGGGGAAAACCAGAAGGAGAGGAAGTTTGGTAAACTATATCCCCGAACGAGGTCATTTTATTCGCCTCAATTTTGACCCTCAATCAGGACACGAACAAATGGGGACTAGACCTGCACTGGTGGTGAGTCAAACTAAATTTAACCGAAAAATGGGGTTTGTGTTTGTTTGTCCCATCAGCAACACACAACGCAAAAATCCGTTTTATGTTCCCATTCCCGAAGGTGAAACGATAACAGGTGTAATTATGACGGATCAACTCCGTTATGCAAGATTATCGCGCAAGGCAAGCAAGTTTTCTTAGTGAATGTCGATCAGATATAATTGAGGAAGTTTTGAGGCGAATTCAACCTATTTTGTTTGAGAATATGACGGTTGATGAATAGTTAATCAAATTATAAACTAGATTTGTAGTTGGCATTAAGCATCAAGAGTATCCAGAAATCTCTCTCGCGGATGATGCGATCGCCCTTCCTCCCCAGCAAAACTACAAAATGTACTGGCAAATCCCTTCACAGACCCAGGCTCAGCATTTAAAGCATCGGAGGTTTTCCATTGGACGATCGCACAAACTCACCAGCCACCGCTGTTAACAACCGCCGACCTCTAATTATCGCAGGAATTCTCCTCGGTATCGGTCAATCCGGCTTTTTTGACGGCATTGTGCTGCACCAACTCCTCCAGTGGCACCATATGTTTAGCAGCGTTAAAACCGATGCTACCGTTGCCGGTTTAGAATTAAATACCCTCGGAGATGGATTGTTTCACGCTGCGGATTGGTTGGTAACAGTAGCAGGAATCTTCTGTTTGTGGAGTGCTGTGAAGCGCAAAGATGTTCTTTTGTCAACTCAAACTTTTTTCGGTTCAATATTAATTGGTGCTGGATTGTTTGACTTTGTTGAAGGCATTGTTGACCATCAAATTTTGGGAATCCACCACGTCAAACCCGGTATCAACGAGTTAGCTTGGGATTTAGGATTTCTCGCTCTCGGTCTTATTTTAGCGCTGTTAGGTTGGATGCTGGTACAGAGTGAAGTTCCCGCAGATACTAAAGTTTAAATGAATGCAGAGATTGGGAATTATACCAAATCCGCGTTAAAAATCCCTGACCTAAAGCATCCAGGATACAAGCCCCCAGATTCATCCGTGGACAAATAAAAAACCTGTATCCGATAAAGGAGCCCCCGAATTTATCCGTGGGGCCAATGCTTCAATCTAAAATCTAAAATCTAAAATCTAAAATCGATTGACTCTCTTTTTAACTCATCAGTTCATCCCGCCGCCGACTCCAACCAGGCGGTCAAATCCTCTTGACTCCTAAAATCCAACAAAGCCTCTCCCAAATCATCTAACTGTTCCCCAGATAACCCCTGGATGCTAGTTTGAACTTCCTGTGTAACATCACCCACCCACCGCACGATCGGACGCATAATTAATCCTATTTCCCCCTCAATTTTACCCCTTTGGATTCCTTGTTCTATTCCTTGGGGGCGGCGTTGAGTACCTGCATTTCAACAATCACGGTTTTTTGGCGATAATCTTGGCTTTGACATCCAGGTAAGTGTCTTTCAATCCTGTAACGCTTCCTGCTAAATAAGGGTAAATGATTTCTATTTCTTAGACGGTTGGTTCTCCGTTATACAGCATTGCATTTAGGAAGCTGATTAAATTTTCTGGATGTTCGGAAGCTCTGAATATTCTTTTGAATGCAAAGTCTGCTTTGGGGCTGATGAAACGCATATTAGAGAAGGAAGAGGGAAGAGAGAAGAAGGAAGAAGGAAGAAGGAAAATGCAATATTTTAGGGATTTTTAGGTTGGTAGTTGCGCTTTAGCACGCTTAGCGCAACTACGAAGTTTTTCAATTATCAGCCTGTGGCTTCAGTAGTAGTTGCAGGCGACATAACTAGCTTTCCAGTTATATCCATCGTCGCCAGCTTCAGCACTTCATTAAAAGCTAAACCCCGAATTTTGAGTTCCCACCGAATGCCTTTTGCTTTCATTCGTTTGGCTTTCCGCATATCGACATCAGCAGCTTTTTGATGCAAGAGCAAATATTTCATTGCTGCTGTAGCTTCTACTTTTGTGGGAAATGCAATATAGGTGATAAATCCGCCGTCCCAGTGATTGGCGTTGCGGACACTGCTGATAGTCGCCACTCTCGGACTAAAGCGGTTCCAGTAAAAGTCGCTGTAGCCGATCGACTGTGTTTTTACTTGGAGTTTGTTTGCCATTTGACTTAACTCCTATAACCTTGTGTGCGGGGTTTGCAGCACCAATTTGCTGCTGTTACTATTATAGCATTGGAAAGTGGGAAATGGGAGCGAATGCTGGCTGTTGTTTTACTTCTCTGACTGCTTTTGTGAAGTCGGGAAAGTAAAATATCTCCAAGATCTTTAGTTCTTTTTTGTCTCGAATACAACGGCATTAAAAAGATCTACAAGCTTTAAGTCTGAATAAACCGATAAATACAAATACTTTTCCAGTTTCTGCCGATTTCTAGGTAAAAATAAACCTAAGCCTGTTAAGTCTTTATACTTATGTCTAATTCTTGAGTCCAGTAATTCACCATTCTGTTGCACTCTCTGAAAGATAAAATTATTTAAAAATAACAATAAATCGTTACAAGCTGAAGGACTTGCACCTGATAATTGGGTAAGTTTTTGTAAAAAATTTGCGAAATCCACAAAGGTTTCTCCAGAGCTATGATAAACGACTACAGTATTGTTATTATAAAAATTGACTTCTGGCCCTAAAATTGAGGATATAAAAACTTTCACAGGCGCAATATTTGCTTGCAAAATCGAATCAATCACAACATTAACTTTTTCTGGCAAGTAGCGGAAATAATGATTGTTAGTTAATGTCAAACTATGGTACATATCAGGCTGTTCAAAATCCATAATCTTTTTAGCTAGCTGAGAACCATCAATGTCTGGATAATCGCTCAAATGACTTAACAATTGCTCATAATAGTAATTTGGCGCTCCAAGTAGCACTTGAGATGAAAGCGTATACTTAGCAGTATTTTGGAAGGTATGGTGTACTTCAATATTTCCTTTGTTACAATTTTGAAAAAATAATAATTCTAGATTTCCTTTTACAGAGCGGTTGAAATCAAATATAACTTGATTTATTTTTTGAAGATTCATCCATCTAATTTCTGAAATTGAAGGGGAGGTGGGATGTTCGTCGGGGCTTATTTCCATAAGCGTTCCACTATGACCTAAAAACACAATAGCCCAGCGTCTGGCTTGAAAGTGAGATTGTGCCCAAGTCAGATACTCACTCAAGACTTCTGCACTACTACTATCTGCTGTTTCTAAGTATTGGGTATCAACTTTACCTTGGCTAATGATGCTTCTAGAAACTTGTGCTGCTCCACTAAAGTCTGATTGTACTACGACCAAAACCTTATCATTTTTTACACCTTTACTAAGTATTTGAATAATTGGTTGTCCGAATCTTGAGAGATTATTGTCATAGGGCATCCAGTATAGTAATATCCAGTCATAATGATTTTCGACCGTACTTCCAAGCATATATCGATCTTCCGAGTAATATATTGTCTCTATTAAAGAACTAATACTTACTGTTATTAGTTTGATGGCTGTTCTTCTTTTCACATTCTCTGTTCATGATTGAGGATAGTTAGCTTTTTGTAGACGGTATTTTTGGCTAACTAAAACCTCAATTCATATTCAGCAGTAACGCGATTGTCTCCTTGAAAATTACTCGAACTCCTGAGTAAAATTTTATCGCTCAATCGATAGCGCACAGTAAATTCAGTTGGTTGATTTGCTGACAAAACTCGAATGATTGATGCTGAAATATTGCGCGTGATGTCAAACCCAACTTCTAAACCTAAACCGAGAGAACCCGCACCCGCACTGGAACTAGCTGTTTGTGCTTCGTTGCCTCTAATTCGAGTGGGAAATAAGCGAAATTCGCTCAATCCTGTGGCGTTGGTAACCGCAGATTGAAGGTTGCTCAATAAACCCGCACCGGCTAAATTTGCGATCGCCAGTGTACTGTCTCCCTGTCCCAAAGTCTGCACGAAACTGCCGCCCAATAGCGCTACAATCTCTGTTTCCGATCGACTCGGAGAACTCCTCAACTCCAGACTTTCCGCCAACTGAGAAGCCCTTCCCTGCACTAACGCTTGAATTCGGACACTCCGCACGCTGCCGAAACTTGTCGGTTCGTCTGCTATTTCAGAGGCTACAGATGTGCCGGGAGTGCGGAACCGCGTTACTTCCTGCACCGAAGTTGCTAATCTCACATCCAGCGTCGGATCGAGTCCTTGTCCTGGTACAAAGGTAGCAGTCTGCGGGTATCCTCGATCGAGTCTAAACTCTGTGGTAAACAAATTCACCGACCCGGAAGTCAACCGAATTGTACCCTCCGGGCGAAGGTCATCTAAAGTTCCATTCACCGTCAAGCCCCCAGTCGCCTGAAAACTTAATATCGGCGCACTTGTTACCCGAATTCCCCGACCCAAATTCAGCCGCAAATCGTTCAATCCAACTTCAAAGGAAGGGGAAGGAGAAGGGGAAGTCGGAGTCGCAGGAGAAGGAGAAACATCAGTCGCAGCGGAAGGAGAAACATCAGTCTCAGCGGAAGGAGAAGGTGTGGAATCAGAATCAGAATCGGAAGCAGAAGAGGAAGAAGCTAACTCAGTTGTGCCGCCGCCGGGACTCCGGAGAAATACTTCACCGTTGTACAGTTCAATATTACCGCTCAACTGCGGGCGCCTAGCCGTGCCCCTTGCCTGCACTTGACCAACAACGCCGCCGCTGTACAATCCTCTGAGGTTCACTGCCAACTTGTCTAAATTCACAGCCAAAGGATTAGCCGCATCGACATCGCCCTCAGCAAAAGGCACAGACAGCGGAATCACGCCAGCGGCGACAACTTCTCCCTGACTCAACTGTCCCCGAATTCCCTCTACCCGAATACGATCGCCCTCAAAGCGCATCGTCCCAGTCAGCCCTGTCAGCGGTTCTGGGAAGGCTCTCGCCCGGACAGTCGCATTTTCAAAATTCGCAATTCCTTGCGCTACAGGCTCTTGCAGCGTTCCTCCGACGCGAATTTGCACCTGTCCCTGACCGCTGACCCACGCAACTTGCGGAGTCAATACATTAATAATTGCCAAACCTTCATTTTGCAAATTCGCCCTCAAATCAATTTGATTGCTGTCAGCTTTCACGGCTGCAAAAGGCAACTCAAAAGGCAAACTTCCCTGCACTTCAATCGGTTCGGTTTGAGTTACCAAAGCGCTGCCGCCAAAATTCAGGCGGGCGTTGCTGTAACTGAAACTGCCGTCGGCTTGTTTAATCGGTTCTCCGTTTAGCGTACCCTCAAGCAAACTCAATTCTCCGGTGGCTTGCGGGTTTTCCAAACTGCCGGCCAAATTCGCCCGCAAATTCAAATTTCCCGTGACATCCACAAAAGGCAATTCCACCAGTTTTGCCAACTCTTCCACGGGTACATTTTCTACCCGCAACTGCCCGGATTGAGCTTTTTGCCCGAGTTGTCCCGAAAAGCCGATCGCACTTTTGCCCGATCGAATTTCCAAAGGCAAAACAGTTAAAATTCCCTCTTGAAAACTGCCTTCAATGCTGAACTTTTCAGCGACATATTGTCCCCACTGCCAGTTATCGCCTTTCACGTTAAATTGAGCTTGCACGCCCGTTTGCAAAGAACCGGCAACAGCAATTTCCGCGCCAAAAGTGCCTTGCAATTGAGATAAGGGAGGCAATTTTTCTGATGATTTCACAGCCTGCTGCTGCTGCAAAATTGTTTCAATTTCTGCCAAGCGGCGCAACTGTTCGATTAGCGGGGCATCCGGTTCTCCTACTGCTACAGTTTGCACGTCGCCACTGTCACCGTAAACGGGAGGTTTTAGGCCTCTAGCCAAGTCGCCTAAATTGAAATATTGCAAAGCGGCTAAAACCTGCTGCAAATTGCCTTGCTGGACGTTAACTTTACCGGCAAATTGCGGGTTTGCGCCTGTTTGAACATTGCCGGAAATTAAGTATTGACCGCTGCCTTGGCGGAATATGCCATTTGTGAGAGTGGCGCTGCCGTTAGCGTAGCTAAATTCGGCTTGGAAACTGTCACCTTTAATGTAGCCGATCGCCGGTTGGGCGATCGCAATTTGTCCGCTTGCTTGCAAAGTCGCCGGATTTAACGGCATCTTCCAACCGGGCACATTTACTTGTCCCGAAACCGTACCGGTAATCGGCCCCAAACCCGCCTCTTTACCGGGTGATAGATTCAAAGCAGCGAGGGGAAAATCGCTTAAATTAACTCGCAAAGTTTCTCCCTCGGTTTGGCCCCTAGCGACCGATTCCCCGCGTTGAATTAAGAAAGATGTCGGCAGAAAAGATTGATTTAAAGCTACTTCGATTTTGTCGCTGGCGCCGGCCAAACGCAAATCTACACTTTTCCCAGCATCCGCATTCACAGTCCCCGCCAGTACCGGGTCAAAAGCGATTTGATTTACTGCTAAATCCCGCACTTCCACGTCGCCAACTAAGCTGAGGGCGGCGAGGGTTCCGGTGAGGCGGCCGGTAAAATCGACATTGCCGCGCAGGGGTAGGTTTTGCTGTGAGGAATTTTTGTCCGCAATGGTAGACAAAAATTCTAGTTGTTCTGCCGGTAAGGCTTCCAGATTAAAGTTGGCGAGTCTGACATCCAAATCTAAGTTGGAAATTGAGGGCCCTCCTTTACCTTCTAATTCGACGTTAACAAAGCCGTTTGCTGTCAAACCGGGAGTTGTCGCGTTTTCAATTTCTACCCGTTTGCCGTCCCAATTAAATACTGCCTCAAAAGGTTGTTTCAAAAACGGCAATTCGGAGATGCGGAAACTGCCGCCGGCGCGAACTGTTTGTGGGGAAGCGGCAATCGGGCCAGATAAATTGATATTGCCGTTAAACAGTCCTTGAAGCTGGGGGAGATTTGGGGCATCAGATACTGCACCTTGCGCTTGCAAGCTTTGTCGCTGCGACTCAAAAGCCTGCTGGAAGCGACTTAGAGCAATTTGCTGGCCCTCGATTGACGCGCGCCAATTCCCCGATGCGGCGCTGCCTTTAGCATTGACAATTCCTCCGCCGTTGGCGAGTCTAATTTGTCCGTCGCCGTTGGCGGTGATGCCGTTGGCGGTTAGATTATCTACTGTTCCCAAAATGCGGACTTGACCCTCGAGGGTTCCGTTAATTTCTGGCGGTAAATCCGCTGTCAGCAAACCTGTTTGTTTGAGGGTTTGTTCTAAATTACTGACGGCAATTCCGTTCGTTTCCAGCAATGCTTGCAAGTTGCCGTTTTCCAATTTTGCCGTAGTATCGATCGCCCCGAGTCGATCGACCAAAATCCGCCCTTCTCCGGTACCACTAATTCCCTTGGCTGTCAAGTTATCCAAACTGCCCGCTGCTTGGAATTCGCCGTTAACTCTGCCGTCAAATCCTTTAGGCAAAGTCGCCGTCAGCGGAAACAGTTGGAGATTGCGAACAGTTTGTTCTAAGCGGCTGAGAATAACTCGATCGGCATCGGCGAAAGCTTGCCAGCGTCTGTCTTCTAATTTACCTCTAAAAGCGACAGCACCATCGGCAATATTGAGTTTGCCGCTGCTGTTGACAGAAATATCGGCGGCGGTTGAATTATCAAGATTGCCGCGGGCTTGAATTTGATTCGATATTTGTCCGTCTAACGATTTTAGATTTTCGATTTTGGATTTTAGATTGTTGATATTGGCGACTGTTTGGGGATTGTCAGCAGCGAAAGCTAAGCCAACATCTAACAGCGGCAATCCTAAATTTACTAAACGGCTGATGGAAGTGCGATCGGTTTCTGCTGTTCCCTGCCAGTTTCCGGCTACCAATTCTCCTTTTAAATTAACATTGCTGCCAGCAAGATTGAGTCTGCCGCTGCCGCTGGCATTGATGCTGCTAGCAGTCAAATTGTCAAGACTTCCCGATGCTGTAAATTGACTCGATAGCAGTCCGTCAATCGATTTTAGATTTTGGATTTTGGATTTTAGATTGTTGAGATTGGCCGATTGCTGATTTTCGGGATTGAATGCTGAAGCCACATCTAAAATCGGCAGTGTCAAATCTACTAAGCGGTCGATCGAAGTGCGATCTGTTTCTGCTGTTGCTTGCCAGTTTCCGGCTACCAGTTCTCCATTTAAATTGAGATTGCTGTCGGCAAAATTGAGCCTGCCGTTGGCATTAATATTGATTCCGCCAGCAGTCAAATTGTCAACATTTCCCGCGGCTTTAAATTCACCTGCTAGCTGTCCGCCGAGCGATTTTAGATTTTGGATTTTGGATTTTAGATTGTCTAGATTGGCGGTTGAAGTGTTAGAATTAGCACGTGCTAAAAACGGCAAGCCAATATCAATTAATTGATTGACAGCTACTTTTTCAGTGTTGCCAACAACTTGCCAGTTCCCCGATTCTAGTTCGCCATTAACATCAACAATACTGTCAGCAATATTCAGCGTTCCTTTGCCCGTCGCAGCGATCGCATTTAAACTCAAATTGTCCAAAGTTCCTGCTGCTTCGACGGTTCCGCTGACCAAACCTGCTACTTCAGGAGGCAAATTCAACCCCGGCACGAGTTGCTGCAAACTGTTGAGGGCCAAGCGATCGCCCTCGATCAAAGCTTGCCACTGACGGTCTTTTAGCGCAGCATCCACGTTAACAGAAGCGTCGCCAATTTTCACAACCGTATTTTGCAAATCCGCCGAATTGCCTCCGGCTCGAATTTCGCCCGCAGCGGGGAAAGTCCCTTGCGGTGCTTGCCATTGAACTCTAGCTTGAATGTTGTCTAACGGGCCGAAAACTTGAGCTTTGGCGGAGACAGTGCCAATTTTAACAGTAGCAGGAATCGGGAGAGCGTAAATTTGGGCGAGATTATCTGCGGGCAAGTTTTCAGCTTGCAAGTCAAACACCAAACCCGATCGCGAATTCTCACTTCCCAAAGCAATATCAACTTGACCTTTGCCGCCAATTTTACCCCCTGCCGCCGGCACTACCAAAAAATCGCTCAAAGTCAAAGCTAAAGAGGAAAATGGGGGAATAGAAGATTGAGAATTGGGAGTTGGGGTTTGAGCCATTCTCCCGCGTTCCAATTTGAAATTAGTGCTAATACTGTTTAATTGCAGTCGATCGACAGTAGCGGGTTTTGTCGAGGCGATCGCACCTGTCAGCACCGGCAAAGCAACGGTTCCAGTCAGCTTAACATCCGCCTTCACTTCCCCCGCCACAGCAACCGGCAATACTACTTTCTGGCCTAACTCTGTCTCCAGCGCACTGACAACACTTGCAAAAGCGACTGGTTGCACGTTAGTTGTCAGATTGAAGCTAGCTTGCTTCAAATTAAAATTAGTTCCAGTTGCAACTGTTCCTGCTATTTTCAGCGGAATTATACCGTAATTAGCCGCCAGACTATCGACAATCACATTAGTTCCCTGAAACCGCAACTGACCGCTGCTATTTTGTATAATTTGTTTCAGCGGAGCAATACTCGCTTGCACTCCTCCAAAACTAGCCGTTCCCACAATTCCCGATACTTTATTGTCTCGCAATTGCACCGTCAAATTACCATTAGCAAGACCTTTTTGTAAAATAATGCCGGCGGGAAGTTTCAGCAGTCGAGCGAGGTCGGACAAAGGCAAATTTTGACCTTGCAACTGCACGTTCGTTTGAGCAGCGGGTAACAGAGAATCTGCTTTAACTATAAAATTATCGCTGTTAGTAAACTGACCGTTTAGTTCGTAGAGAACGCGGTGGTTTTGGTCGCGAAATAAAACACTGCCATTTTTCAAATTTACAGAAATCGGAGCCGAAGTTTTCTGTCCGACTGCGGGACTGGGTACCAAAAGTGCGGCGACATTTTCAGCTCGAATTGCCTCAACTTCAGTTTTAAATAAACCCGGAGATTTCCGCTCCGCAGTTGGTGGAATATTAACCCAGCTACCTTTAGCATCCTGTTCGATATAAGCGCTGGGTTTAACTAAGGTAATATCTAATTTGAGAGTGCGGTTGAACAGCAGTTGCCAAACTGAAAATTGCACTTCCACTGCTTCTGTAGAAGCGTAATCTGGATCGGTTGGAGTTGCAGGTAAAGTCGATCGGCCAAACCGCAAACTTGTCGGAGAAAATCTCTCCAAACGTCCGATTTGCACAGGCCGCTTCAGCAACTGACTGACTTCAGTTTCCACCAAAGGAGCTAACTTCTCCCGCACCCACTGGTGTGCTAGCGCCGCCCCAACCAAGGCGATAATGCCCAATCCCGTTCCGCTAAGCAGCACCAGACGCCACCAGCGGCGGTGGGGGCGGGGTGCGAGTTGATTTTTTTTATCGTCCGAGTTAGTCATGGGTGTTTCTCAAAGCTTGTGAGAATTCAGGAATTGGGTGAGGAAATCAGCGGGTTTTAGACAGGTATAATTTCTGTGCTTCGCAAGCGTACCTTCTGTCTTTGGTAGACTCAGGACTGAGGCGGGAAGTGCCGGTGGCGCTTTAGCGAAGCCCGCCCCTACGGGGGCTACGCCAACGCAGAGGATCGAATTTCAAGATTCACGTCCCCCACTCGGGGGCAGAGTCCAAGAACCTTTACCAAACTTAATCAAAACACGCAACACAACCTAACACCAAGTATTCTAACTCCCCAAAATCCTCTCGCTCCCCGCGCGTGCAAGATCGGGAGTCTATCTAAAATCTAAAATCTAAAATCTAAAATTTAAAATCGACTGCTCGGTGACCCGATCGCTCCTAAGATAAAAAAACGGTGGTTAAGAAGGTCTTTAAAACTTATGCGAGTGTTCGTCTTACTCTTCAATGCCCGCACCGAGAATGAGGGAATTCATACCATTCAACTCGGCGATCGCAATAAAGTTCTGATGTTTGAGTCAGAAGACGACGCCACCCGCTTTGGCGTGATGTTGGAAGCTCAGGATTTCCCAGAGCCCACTGTCGAGGCGATCGACGATGAGGAAATTAAGGAGTTCTGCGATAGTGTTGATTATGATTGGGAACTGGTACCGGCGGGCGCGCTGGCAATTCCGCCAGAAGACAATGTAACACAGACTCAGTGGCAGGCGGAGCTTGAGCCAGAGCCGGAGCCGGATTCTGACGTTTCCCAAAACGAACTGGATTCTATTCGCCGCCGACTCGAAGGACTTTTGTAAAAGGAAGGTGCGGCAAAGGATTCTGTAGCGGATTTAACGGATGGATCTTGAGGGAAGAGAGAAGGAGGAAGAGGGAAGAAGGATAAATTTGATATCTTCGAGCTTTTTCAATCCTAGGCTCCATTTGTATATAGAGGCCTCAGGCTGAAGCTGGGACTCTGTATGTCTCCTGACTTCGCTTGAAGGCCGACAACTGACAAATAACAACTGACAAAAAATGAAGAATTTGGAAGAACGGGGGCATCTGCTGACGGAACAGGTGAATGCCAACAGCGAGAATTTAGACCAACTCAGTTCGATCGAATTAGTGGATTTGTTCAACCGGGAAGACGCCCAAACCTTAAGCGCGATCGCCAGTGCCCGCGAACAGTTAGCCCGAGCGATCGACATTGCAGCCGAGTCTCTGCGTCAAGGAGGTCGCCTGTTTTACGTCGGTGCGGGTACTTCCGGGCGTTTGGGCGTGCTGGATGCCGCCGAGTGTCCCCCCACCTTCTGCACGCCGCCAGAACTCGTACAGGGCATAATTGCCGGGGGTGCGGGGGCTTTGGTGCGGAGTTCGGAGGATTTGGAGGATCGGGCTGAGGATGGGGCTGAGGCGATCGGCCACCGTCAAATTACCAACTTAGATGTGGTTGTCGGGATTACGGCCGGAGGTACGACGCCGTTTGTCGCGGGCGCTTTGCAGGCGGCGCGCCAGCGGGGGGCGAAGACTGTGTTTATGGCCTGCGTACCCGTCGAACAAGTCAATTTTGAGGCTGATGTTGATATTCGGTTGTTGGTTGGCCCGGAGGTAGTGGCAGGCTCGACGCGCTTGAAAGCCGGTACAGTAACAAAAATGGCTTTGAATATCATTTCGACTGGGGTAATGGTGAAGCTGGGGAAGGTTTACGGCAATCGGATGGTTGATGTGGCGGTTACTAATAAGAAATTGCGCGATCGGGCTGTGCGGATGTTGCAGGATTTGACTGATTTGAACCGGGATGAGGCGGGTTTTTTGCTCGAAAAAAGCGGCAAGTCTGTTAAATTAGCTTTGATGATGCACTGGACTGGTTTGGAGAAGGAAGAGTGCGATCGAATTTTGGGCGAGTTTCAAGGAAATTTGCGATCGGCCGTAGCCTCAGTAGGATCTTAGATTTTAGATTTTAGGTGTGAGTCATCTAAATCCTGGTTATTAACCTCCTTTATGATGTAGCAAGTTTATTTCTCCCCCTCGGACCCTCTCTGTCATTTCTATCGCTATCTGCAGGACTTGAATATGCTCAGTCAATCTGAAAGCCTGATTAAAAACACCAAAAAAGCTATTAAAAATCTGTTATTGGGATTGGTATGACCAAAATCCGCAAGGTAGATATACGAGGCTTCAAATCCATATACTCAACAACGATCGAACTAGGTAGAGTCAATTGCTTCATCGGAGCCAATGGAGCAGGCAAAAGCAACCTGCTGGAAGCCCTTGGTGTCTTGGGGGCAGCAGCTAATGGGGTCGTGGATGATGAAAGCTTATTGCGTCGTGGCGTGCGGGCTGGATTGCCGCGCCTGTACAAAAGCTCCTTTGCCACCGAACCAACCCCCCCTCACATCACCATTGAGGTGGCAGGTGAAAGCAACGAAATCTATCGTGTTTCCTTGCTCAATCCCCTCGATTCCCCCGAACCCGCTTGGTCTTACAAAACCGAAGTCCTCAGTGACGGAGAAAGCGAGATCGTTTCGGCTGGTATTCGCAGCAAGAAAAACCTCAACAAGAAGGCTGGACTGGCTGCATTGAAACTGGTAGACCTACAACCAACCAATCCCGCTGCCCAGTTAATGCAGCGCCTCCAAGAGTTTGCGATTTATTGTCCCAACACGCCCACCCTACGCGGCATCGTACCCGATCAACAATCGCGTGTGCCCGTCGGTTTGAGTGGCGGACAACTCGCTGAGGGTTTTGCCACTTTACGCAAGCACTTAGACAATGGGGAAGAAGAGAGTACCGACATCCTAGAGCAGGTGCTAGAACTGATCGACTGGGTAGCAGATATCCAGACTACCAGCCACGGGACTACCCTATTGTCGCCCAAAGTGCCACGCACTATGCTACTCCTGAAATTTACCGATCGCTTCATGAACCAAACCCGTAACGAGCTAACCGCTTACGATGCCAGTGAAGGAGCACTTTATGTGATTTTTACCGCCCTGCTCTGTCTGCTACCCCAAGCTCCCCATCTGCTGGCGCTCGATAACCTAGACCAAGCTCTCAATCCCCGCTTACTGGTGCGACTCATCTCCCGCCTATCCGGTTGGCTCCACTTCAACGATCGCGATCGGCAACTGCTATTTACAGCGCACAACCCCGCCGCCCTAGATGGGCTAGACTTATCCGATCCTGAAATTCGCCTATTCGTCGTGGAACGCAATAGCAATGGACAAACCTGCGTGCGTCGCCTAGAAGTAACCGCCGAACTGACAAGCCTCAATCAACAATACCCCCTATCTCGTCTGTGGCTGATGGGACATCTGGGAGGCGTGCCCAATGTCTAATTTACGTATTGCCCTAGTAGCCGAGGGGCCGACGGACTATGAGGTAATTCAAGCAGCCCTCAAATCCTTGCTAGCCAAGCCCTTTACGATGGTACAACTGCAACCAGAAGCTACTCAAGGCATTATGGGGACAGGTTGGTGCGGTGTGCTCAAATGGTGCCAAGCGGCGCATCAGCGACATCATGGTTCAATAGATACCGATCCCACTCTGGTGGGCTTTGATTTAATCATCATCCATTTGGATGTTGATGTGGCGAGCAAGCAATATTGTGACTGCGGCGAAGCGGTAGCAGCCATCGCCCAAGATAGTAACTGGGGAAGTCTCCCCTGCATGCAGCCCTGCCCGCCAGTATCTGATACAGTAGACTTCCTAGGTGAAGTGATTAAAAGCTGGTTGGGACAGGTAACACCAGGCGATCGAACATTATTTTGTCTACCTGCCCAGTCTTCAGGTACTTGGTTAGCTGCTGCTGTTCTGGGTTCATCTCACCCATTGCTGGCTAACGGCGAGTGCGATCGATCGCTAGAGTCGAGACTAGAGCAACTCCCCAAGGCTCTACGCATCAAGAAAACAAAAAGGGAGTACAGTTTTCATGCTCCACATATTACGCAAAAATGGTTACAGGTCAAGCAAATCTGTACTCAGGCAGAACATTTTGAGCATCTTGTTTTAGCAACAATCAAGTCCATGGTGCAGAAAAGTTGATAACAATACTTGAGGTCTGTTGTGAGTTACTTCGCTACCGGAAGCCTGCTCAAATCAACCTCTGATATCAATTCCGGCAGTCAGGCCGGAACGATCTCAAATCCGCGCTGCGAAAGTCGGGCGTAAAGTCTCATCAAGCTCGCAACAAATAATTCGCGCAATTTTCATTTTTTTGACCCCGAGTCAACTGTCAACTGTCAACTGTCAACTGTCATTTGCGATATCGATTCCAAAAATTGTGCAATCTCTTCCGCGGATCTGATGTGATAAACACTTTTGGTATTTTGAGCGCGATCGACATACTCGCGATATCTGGGAGTCAAATACTTGTGACACAACCAAAGAGCGCGGTAACTATTAATTGAACTCTTCAATATCGGACTGTTTTCAGGCCAGCCTTCTGGGGGTATAAAGCTACCTGAAATCAGCCGTTTAGTCGCCCACCAAAAATGCACGTATAGCGGTAAATCGACAAAAACCAGACTATCCGCCTCATTGAGTCGCAGCCAGAGGGTTTCCATGCAACCAAACCCGTCAATAATCCATCGATCTGTCGCCAGAATTTTCTCATGGGTATGCTTGTATTCTTCATAGTTCACCTCAGCGCCCCCAGATTGATATTGAATCTTATCCAAGATGTAAAGTGGCAAACCAGTGATTTCCGATAATCTCTTGCTGAGAGTTGATTTACCGCCTCCAGCGTTACCAAACACGGCTACTTTTTTCATAATTTCCTTTTTAGTAATTTAGTTATTAGTCATTAGTCATTAGTTATAGCAATCCTAAATGATTTTCTATATCTAGAGCAATCCTAAATGATTTTCTGTGTGTAAGTATATTGACGTATTT